>NZ_SMAB01000012.1 GCF_004342885.1 Tepidibacillus fermentans | reverse complement strand
AGATCCCTTAAAGATGATGAGGTTGATAGGTCCGGTGTGGAAGTACCGTAAGGTATGGAGCTAACGGATACTAATGGATCGAGGGCTTAACCTAAATACTCATTTGGTGGTTTGCTGCTAGTTTTGAAGGTGCATGATCAGGTGTCAGGTTTCAGAAGCCAGACATCAGAATAGACGAATTTGTTCTTACAAATTCGAACGAGTTCTGATATCCGGCCTCCGATGTCCGATATCTGGAAAGTCTGGTGATGATGGCGGAGGGGACACACGCGTACCCATCCCGAACACGACCGTTAAGCCCTCCAGCGCCGATGGTACTTGGACCGAAGGGTCCTGGGAGAGTAGGACGTTGCCAGGCAGAAGTAAGACCACCGAATGGGTGGTCTTTTTTGCTATAAGGGATTATTTTTCTTAGGACTAAATATGAAAATATGGTATATAAAGAATAAATATAGTAAAATCTTAAATAGAAGATTATGAGCTAACCACATTACATAAAATGTAATGTGGCTTTTTTATAAAAGGGGGCAGTTCACGTGATGGCAGGTATTCGTGCAATCATTTTTGATTTTGATGGAACACTATTTCAGACAGAACAATTAGCAATCCCTTCGTTTATAAAAACTTTTGAGCAACTAAAAAAGGATGGGTATTTCATTCCTATACTACCTAGTAAGCAAAAGATGCTTGGTGTTATTGGTATGACCCTAGAAAAAATATGGAAGGAGTTATTACCAAACCTTTCAAAAGAAGCTCATGAAAAAGCGAATCGTTATATGCTCGAAAATGAATTAAAGGGAGTAAAAAACGGGCTTGGTTCATTATATCCAAAAGTTAAAGAAACATTAAAAGTACTAAAAGAATCGGGTTATCTCCTATTTATTGCAAGTAATGGATTAGAATTCTATGTAAAAAATTTAGCAAATACTTTCGATATTGATCACCTTTTTGCCCAGATTTATACCGCAGGTGAACACCAAACAAAATCAAAAGTAGATTTAGTAGCAAAGATTTTAAAAGATTATGGCATCGAACGTGCAGTTATGGTAGGAGATCGTTCTTCAGATATTGAAGCAGGAAAAGTAAACAATTTACCGACGATTGGCTGTGACTTTGGGTTTGCTGACGATCATGAGTTAATAGGAGCGGATATAAAAATACAAAGCTTTGACCAACTACCTCATGCTATTCATCAGATCTTGTAAAGGAGTGATTAGAATGGCTTGGTCAAACGATTATCTACACATACTTATTCGTTTAGTTTTGGCAGGATTAATGGGCGGAATTATTGGCCTGGAACGAGAGGTAAATAACCACCCAGCAGGATTACGTACGAATATTCTTGTAAGCCTTGGGTCAGCACTAATTATGCTTTTGTCAATATATGGATTTCAAGATTATTATAATGCTGGAGATAATATGCGCTTAGATCCACAGCGATTACCTGCCCAAGTGGTAAGTGGTATCGGTTTCCTTGGAGCAGGAACGATTTTACGTCATGGTTTTACGGTTACAGGTTTAACAACTGCGGCAACAATTTGGGTTGTTTCGGGAATCGGTTTAGCGATTGGTGCAGGATTTTATTTAGGAGGTATTTTAACAACGCTATTCGTTCTAATTAGTCTTATGATTTTGGCAAAGCTAGATACCTTAGTTATCAAAAAGCGACAATTGGTTGAGATTCGAGTCAATGTTATTGATACCCCTGGGAAATTAGCAGAAATTGCTTCTATATTTGGGCAAAGAAAAATCAATGTAAAAGGTGTCACAATGCATGATGAAGACAAAGAATCCGGAGAACCTCCCTGCGTTAGTATTAATTTTTTAGTAAGAATGCCTAAAAACGAAAATATCCCCTTGGTGATCGATACCATTAAGCAAATCCAAGGAGTGAAAGAGGTTCATTATGGGAAAAATAATGAATAACTTAACTCAAAATATTGCCAAATGGAGAAAAAGGTATATAATTATAATTAAAGGTCAAAGTTAGTCAAAGTCAATACGACCTTTTTGTTTTGGAGGACGTTATGAGGAATATTTCAGACATCATCGAACAATTCATAAAAGATCTTATAAAAACAAGTGAAACTGGGGAAATTGAAATCCAAAGAAGTGAACTGGCAGAAAAGTTTCAATGTGTTCCATCGCAAATTAATTATGTCTTAAACACAAGGTTCTCA
This sequence comes from Tepidibacillus fermentans, assembly GCF_004342885.1. Classification (NCBI taxonomy): domain Bacteria; kingdom Bacillati; phylum Bacillota; class Bacilli; order Caryophanales; family Bacillaceae; genus Tepidibacillus; species Tepidibacillus fermentans. Next base: position 60,912 of record NZ_SMAB01000012.1, on the reverse strand, counting down.
TTAGAAAAAGGATTTGTAGTTGAAAGTAAACGCGGTGGTGGTGGATATATCCGAATAAAAAAAATAAATATTCCAACGGAGCAAACATTCTATGAAATAATCATGAAAGCGATTGGGGAAGAAATTTCTCAATCGACCGCATATGACTTGATCTCTCGTCTATTAGATGAGGAATTATTGAATCAAGAAGAGTTTCTCTTGTTTAAATCGATTTTGTCACGAGAGGTTTTGGATTTGCCATTACCTATTCGTGACCAAATACGTGCCAATATATTAAAAACATTAATCAAAGTAATCTTTTCTAGGTAAAGGGGGATAAAAATGCTTTGTGAGAATTGTCAACAGCGACCCGCTACTTTACATTTTACAAAGATTATCAATGGGCAAAAAAACGAATATCATCTCTGCGAACAGTGTGCAAAAGAAAAAGGTGAAATGTTTTCTTACGATGATTCCGGTTTTTCTTTTAATAACCTATTATCAGGGTTACTTAATTTTGATCCAATAAAAAATGGCCATCAGGTGATTACATCTCCAGATCAATTACGTTGTAAAACCTGTGGGTTAACTTTTTCACAATTCAAGAAGATGGGGAAATTCGGTTGCCATGATTGTTACAATTACTTTGAACCTCAGTTAGAACCAATTTTTCGTAGAATTCATGGAAATAGTCAACATATAGGCAAAGTTCCTCATCGTTCTGGTGAAAATATAAAAATTAAAAGAGAAATTGTTCAGTTGAAGGAACAATTACAACGAAAAATACTGGCAGAAGAATTTGAAGAAGCTGCAAAACTTAGAGACCAAATAAAAGCCCTAGAATCGAAACTTTCGGAAAGACGAGGTTAGAATTATGGGATTGGATCGGTTTGTTAATCAAGCGATTAGTGAATGGATGAAAGGGAATGGTCCTGAATCTGACATCGTAATTAGTAGCAGGGTACGTTTGGCAAGAAACCTTAAAAATTACCCTTTTCCAACATTAGCTACAGATTCTCAAGCCATTTCTGTTGTGGAGGAAGTTAGAAAAGCTCTAGATCAAAGAGAAATGAAGAACATTAGCCATTTCGAACTCATACAACTTGAAGATATGACAGAGTTACAAAAAAGAGTTCTTGTTGAAAAGCATTTAATTAGTCCTAACTTAGCTCAAGATTCAAGAAAAGGGGCTGTCGTCTTAAGTGAAAATGAATCGATAAGTATTATGGTGAATGAAGAAGATCATCTTCGAATTCAATGTTTGTACCCAGGTTTGCAAATTTACGATGCTTGGAAAATGGCAAGTCGAATTGATGATATATTTGAAGCCGAATTAGACTATGCTTTTGATGAAAAAAGGGGTTATTTAACCAGCTGTCCTACTAACGTAGGTACAGGGATTCGTGCATCGGTTATGGTTCATCTTCCTGCGTTAGTCATTAGCGGCCAAATTAATCGAATTATTTCCGCAATTACACAAGTGGGCTTAACAGTTAGAGGAATATACGGCGAAGGAAGTGAGGCATTAGGTAATATCTTTCAAATATCAAATCAAATAACATTAGGACAAAGTGAAGAAGATATAATTGAAAACCTATACGGCGTGGTTAAGCAAATCATTGATCATGAAAAACAGGCAAGGTCCCTTTTATTACGCGATTCTAGAATACAGATTGAGGATCGTGTAGGAAGAGCTTATGGTACTTTACTTCATGCAAAAATTATTGATTCTAAGGAAGCAATGGGGCGATTATCTGATGTTCGCTTAGGAATCGATTTGAAGATGATTGATAGCATTTCACCAAATATATTTAATGAGTTAATGGTATTGATACAACCTGGTTTTTTACAACATTATGCAGGGGAAATGACACCTTTTGAAAGAGATATAAAGAGAGCCGAGATCATTCGGCGAAAATTGACTCAACATTCGAATTAAAATTTATGGAGGTGTGATGAAAATGATGTTTGGTCGTTTTACTGAAAGATCACAAAAAGTATTAACATTAGCCCAAGAAGAAGCAGTTCGCTTAGGGCATCATAATATAGGAACAGAGCATATTTTGCTAGGTCTTGTAAAAGAAGGTGAAGGGATTGCAGCGAAGGCTTTACAAGCATTGAATATAAGTTTAGAAAAAGTCCAAAATGAAGTGGAAGCATTAATTGGTAAAGGCCATGAGAAACCAATGAGTGTTTCCTATACACCTAGAGCTAAAAAAGTCATTGAACTTTCGATGGATGAAGCCAGAAAATTGGGTCATACCTATGTAGGAACGGAACATATTCTCTTAGGACTGATCCGTGAGGGGGAAGGTGTTGCAGCAAGGGTACTCAATAATTTAGGGGTTAGCCTTAATAAAGCAAGACAGCAAGTATTACAACTCTTAGGAAATAGTGAGGTTGTTTCTTCCAACCAAAGCCATTCCAACCATCACAGCACACCAACTCTTGATGAATTGGCAAGAGATCTTACTGCAATTGCCAAAGAAGGTGGCCTAGATCCTGTGATTGGACGTGAAAGAGAGATTGAAAGGGTTATTCAAGTACTAAGTAGAAGAACCAAAAACAATCCGGTCTTAATTGGTGAGCCAGGGGTAGGAAAAACAGCAATTGCTGAAGGGCTTGCTCAAAGAATTATAAATAATGAAATCCCTGAGACACTTCGAGATAAACGAGTGATGTCCCTAGATATGGGAACATTGGTTGCCGGAACCAAATATCGTGGTGAATTCGAAGATCGATTGAAAAAAATCATGGAAGAAATTCGTCAAGCAGGTAATGTTATCTTGTTTATTGATGAACTTCATACATTAATTGGCGCAGGCGGTGCTGAAGGGGCAATTGATGCATCCAATATATTAAAACCAGCTTTAGCTCGTGGTGAATTACAGGCAATTGGTGCGACTACTCTTGATGAATACCGAAAATATATCGAAAAAGATGCAGCGTTAGAACGCCGCTTCCAACCTATTATGGTGGATGAACCCACTGTAGAGGAAACGATTCAAATCTTAAAAGGACTAAGGGATAAATATGAGGCACACCATCGAGTAAAGATTACAAATGAAGCGATTGAGGCAGCTGTTCGTTTATCTGATCGTTATATCACCGATCGTTTCCTACCAGATAAGGCGATAGACCTTATTGATGAAGCTGCATCCAAAGTTCGATTAGTAAGTTATACTGTCCCACCAAACTTAAAAGAGTTAGAGGCACAGTTAGCAGAAGTGAAGAAGGAAAAAGAAGCTGCTGTTCAAAGTCAAGAATTTGAAAAAGCAGCCTCATTAAGGGACAAAGAACAACAATTAAAAGAAGAATTAGAAAGAACAAAGAACGAATGGAAAGAACATCAGGGAAGAACAGACACGGAAGTAACAGTAGAAGATATCGCTCAAGTTGTTTCTAGTTGGACTGGAATACCAGTGAGTAAGATTAATGAAGAAGAATCTGAACGCCTACTAAAAATGGAAGACATTCTTCATCAACGAGTGATTGGTCAAGAAGAAGCGGTTAGAGCGATATCAAGAGCAATTCGAAGAGCTAGAGCTGGTTTAAAAGACCCAAAAAGACCGATTGGCTCCTTTATCTTTTTAGGACCAACAGGTGTTGGGAAAACAGAATTGGCAAGAGCTTTAGCTGAAGCGATGTTTGGGGATGAAAATGCGATTATTCGAATTGATATGTCCGAATATATGGAGAAACATTCCACTTCTCGCTTAATCGGTGCTCCTCCAGGATATGTTGGATATGAAGAAGGTGGTCAATTAACCGAGAAGGTTCGACGTAAACCATATTCCGTAGTATTACTAGACGAGATTGAGAAAGCACATCCAGAAGTGTTTAATATTTTACTTCAAGTATTAGAAGATGGCCGTCTAACCGATGGTAAAGGAAGAACCGTTGATTTCCGAAATACCATCATTGTTATGACCTCGAATGTCGGTGCAGAGATGATTAAGAAGAGCACAGGACTTGGGTTTTCTACTCGCACTGCGGAGCAAGATTACGATAGCATGAAAGATCGGGTTATCGGTGAATTAAAACGCAGTTTCCGACCAGAATTCCTTAACCGATTAGATGAGATCATTGTCTTCCATTCTTTGAATGAAGAACATATTAAACAGATCGCAACTTTACTTGCAGAGCAATTAAGAAAACGACTTATTGAGTTCGGAGTGGATTTCGAATTAACAGAGGCGGCAAAAGATTTCTTAGCAAAAGAAGGATATGATCCGAATTTTGGGGCACGTCCATTACGTCGAGCACTTCAGAAACATATCGAAGATAAACTTTCTGAGGAATTATTAAAAGGAACCATCAAAAAAGGGGATAAGGTAACCATTGACGTTGAAAACAATGAGTTAGTGGTTAAAAAATAAAATTGGTATGGTATGAGCTCCTGAAAAGGAGCTCATACATTTTCCAGAAACTACATATTTTCTAAAACTGTGGATTATTTTAAGAAATTGTCTAAATTTAAAATTCATAGGCACTGACTTCTAAACAAAGATTGTGAGGTGAATTTTGCTCTGAATATGTTCTTTTCATTTATAAACCTTTATTATATGATTAGTGAATATGAAATATAAAATCGCTAAATCGCTTTTTATATAAGGAAAGGGAAGTGGAATCGTGGCAAAGATTAAGTCAAGTTTTGTCTGCCAAGTGTGTGGGTATGAAAGTCCGAAATGGTTAGGAAAATGCCCTGGTTGCCATTCTTGGAACAGTATGGTTGAAGAATTAAAAAACGACCACTCTGTAGCAAATCGAATTCATACTTCAACTTTTCAAAAACCACAGCCCATTTCTCGAATAAATATGGAAGAGGAGCCAAGAATAAATACAAATATAAATGAATTAAATCGTGTGTTAGGAGGAGGCATTGTACCTGGTTCTCTTATTCTTGTCGGTGGTGACCCAGGTATAGGGAAATCTACTTTACTTTTACAAACTTCTCAAAGCATTGCAAATCAAGGCCATCAAGTTTTGTACGTCTCTGGAGAAGAGTCGGTAAAACAAATGAAATTACGTTCTACACGTTTGAATGTACATTCTGATCATCTTTATGTGGTCACAGAGAATCAAATGGAACAGATTGAACAAATCATTTTAGAGCTTCAACCAGAAGTTGTAATTATCGATTCCATTCAAACGATTTTTCATTCCCAAGTACCTTCAACACCTGGAAGTGTTGCACAGGTGCGTGAATCAACAGGTCATTTTATGCGATTGGCAAAAAGCAATGGGATTGCAATTATCATTGTGGGACATGTAACAAAACAAGGGGAAATTGCTGGACCTCGATTATTAGAACATATGGTAGACACTGTTTTATATTTTGAGGGAGAAAGACACCATACGTATCGAATCCTTCGAGCCGTTAAAAACAGATTTGGATCGACGAATGAAATCGGAATCTTTGAAATGAAGGAAAACGGACTTGTTGAAGTAGAAAATCCATCGGAACTTTTTTTATCGCAACGACCAATTGGAGTTGCTGGTTCGGCCGTTGTCGCAAGTATCGAAGGATCGAGGCCAGTTTTAGTTGAGATTCAAGCTCTTCTTTCGTCTACGAGTTTTGTTACTCCCCGGAGGATGGCTACAGGAGTAGATCAACAACGGGTAGCATTAATTATGGCTGTGTTAGAAAAACGCATCGGTATGTTTTTACAGAATCAAGATGCATATGTAAATGTCGCAGGTGGGGTAAAACTAGCAGAACCTGCCATTGATTTGGCAATTGCAATTAGTATTGCTTCTAGTTTTCGGGATCGACCAACAAATGCATATGATGTATACATTGGGGAAATTGGATTAACAGGTGAAGTTAGAGGAGTATCACGAATTGAACAACGCGTGGCCGAAGCCAAAAAGTTAGGATTTAAACGAGTATATGTTCCAGTAAAAAACCTTAAAGGGTGGAATATACCAGCTGATATAGAGGTCATTGGAGTACAAACCGTTGCTGAAGCATTAGAAATTGCTTTAGGGGGAAACATGTGATGAGTAAGGATATAAAAAAAGAAGAATTTATTATGAATGTTTTAAAGCTGGTCGCTCCTGGTACTTCTTTTCGCGAAGGACTAGATAATGTATTGAGGGCAAAGACAGGGGCTTTAATTGTTGTCGGTTATACTAATGAAGTAATGGAGCTTGTCGACGGTGGATTTTCTATTAACTGCGATTTCAGTCCTGCTCATTTATATGAGTTAGCAAAAATGGATGGAGCAATTATCATAAGTGATGATCTAAAAAAAATCTTATATGCCAACACCCATTTAAACCCTGATTCTTCAATTCCATCTTCGGAAACAGGAATCAGACATCGAACAGCTGAACGAGTTGCAAAGCAAACCAGTCAATTGGTGATATCGATCTCGCAACGAAGAAATGTCATTACATTATATCAAGGAAATTATCGCTATTCCTTAAAAGATATTGGTGTGATCTTAACAAAAGCGAATCAGGCGATTCAAACCTTAGAAAAGTACAAGTCAGTATTGGATCAAGCATTAACCAATTTATCGGCGATGGAATTTGAAGAATTAGTTACCCTTAATGATGTTGTTTCTGTCATTCAGCGAATCGAAATGGTTCAACGAATTAAGGCAGAAATTGAAAAATACATTCAGGAACTTGGTACAGAGGGAAGGCTCATTAGTATGCAATTAGAAGAATTAGTAGCCAATATTGAACATGAGGCATATCTGTTAATTAAGGATTATCACAAAGGAACTGAAGATGATATCAAGAAAGTATTAATGGAACTTAAAAAATTAAATTCTGAGGAGTTGTTAGAAAGCCATCACATTGTTCGCATATTAGGCTATCCGAGTAATACGAATATACAAGAGGAACCTGTTTCTCCTAGAGGATATCGAATTCTAAGTAGAATTCCAAAACTTCCTTCAGCGATTATTCATAATTTAGTTGAACAGTTTATGACCTTATCGAAAGTATTATTGGCAACGATTGAGGAATTAGATGAAGTCGATGGTATTGGAGAAGTAAGGGCTAGAGCCATTAAAGAAGGATTAAAAAGAATTCAAGAACAAGTATTTATTGATCGACACATTTGATTGGATGAAGAGGTGAGCATGTGAAAGACCATGTATTGATTAGAGAGGGATTGCCTACTTTAGGAGTATTACTTATTTTTACTGTTATCTTATACTTGCTTTATCCTGCGTTAGCGGTAATTGGAATTGGACTTATTCTGTTTGTCTTATTTTTTTTTAGAGATCCTAAAAGAAACGTTATCATCGATGACAAACTAGTTTTGGCGCCAGCAGACGGATTGATTACCAATATAGAGGAAGTTGAAGAGAACCAATACTTAAAAGATAAAGCGATCCGAGTAAGTATCTTTATGAGTCCTTTTGATGTTCATGTGAATCGTAGTCCGATCTCAGGTACGGTTGATTATCTTGCATATCGTAAAGGGAAATTTATCTCAGCAACGAAGCCGGAAAGTCATGATGTAAATGAAAAGAATTTGATTGGGATCACAAATGGAAGAAAAAAAGTTTTAGTTGTTCAAATCGCGGGAATCATGGCCAGACGGATCGTAAATTGGACGAAAATCCAGCAAAAATTAGAACAAGGTGAAAAAATCGGGATGATAAAATTTAGTTCTGGAACCCAATTATTTCTCCCGCGATCCACAGAAATTATGGTTAAAAAAGGAGACAAAATACAGGCAGGGAAAACAATTATTGGGAGGTTTTCAAATGATTAACCGGATTCTTCCCAGCTTATTTACCGTTGGGAACTTGTTTTTAGGAATTATATCGATTATTTTAGCGTTTGATAATAATGTTGAATATGCAGCAATTATGGTGATTATCGGAATGTTATTAGATGGATTGGATGGAAGGATTGCAAGGCTTCTCCATACCCAAAGTGAATTTGGTAAGGAATTAGATTCATTATCTGATGTCGTTTCATTTGGAGTAGCGCCAGCATTTATCATGTATGTGGCTGTCTTACATGACCTGGGTGCATTGGGCTGGGGAGTTACTGCGTTATTCCCTATTGCTGGGGCATTAAGGCTAGCAAGGTTTAATGTGAGCACTGGCGTTCCAGGGTATTTCACAGGGTTACCAATTACTGCTGCTGGTGGCGTTCTTGCAACAATGACATTATATCATCAGGTATTTCCGCCAATTGTTCTACCTTTGGCAATGATTTTTTTAGCCTATTTAATGGTGAGCAATATAAAATATCCAAATTTCAAAAAAGTGGGCATTCCGAAAACCGCTTACTATGTAACACCGTTTATTATCCTTTTAGTTGTTTTCTTAGCGAGGAAATATCCTGCTCAGTTTCCGAAAGTGGTTTTTTTACCATTAGCTATTTATGCGTTGTTAGGAATCCGTAGAGCACTATTTAGAAAAAGGGAAAATCCTTTTTTAGATGATGAATATGAATCTGAGTTAGAGTGAACTATTTACCACTTAACGTATTTACGTTTGAATTGGGGGCTATTGCTCCTTTTTTTTAGCAAAAAAATTTAAAAAAAGTTGTCACCCTCATGTTAACATATTGACTTTATGCTATGAATTATGCTAGTATATAAATTTTAATTTTGACACAATTTTTAAGTTGTGATAAAATGGAAATATATATTAGCCCGGGGGTGACGCGATTGTTTAATGTTGGTGACAAAGTGGTTTATCCAATGCATGGTGCCGGAATCATTGAAGCGATCGAAGAGAAAGAGATATTAGGGGAAAAGAAGCGCTATTATATCATGAGAATGCCAATTGGTGATATGAAGGTTATGGTTCCGATCCAAAATGTAGAAGAGATAGGGCTTAGACAAGTAGTGGATGAAAAAGTGATTGATAAAGTCATTACTCTATTAAAACTAGATTCTACAGATCAATCTACAAATTGGAATCGTCGTTATCGGGCAAACATGGATAAAATGAAAAGCGGAGACATCTACGAAATTGCTGATGTAGTTCGAAATCTAATGTTAAGAGATAGAGAGAAAGGATTGTCTACAGGCGAAAGAAAAATGCTAGATAATGCAAGGGTGATTTTAATCAGTGAATTGGTATTAGCCAAAGATCTAAAAGAAGAAGATGCTATCGCCTTATTAGACAATATAATTTATGAGAAAAAGGCGTCGATTTGACGCTTTTTTTCTACAATAAAACGTTAGAAATAGAGAGTTTCTGAATCAATAGGTTTGTTTTTTTTGAAATTGTTAATAATGATAGAAGGAGGTGAAAAAATGCTAAAAAGAATATTTCAAATCTTTTTTGTCGTTTTAGGTGGAACACTTGGATATTTATTTATTCCAAAATTACTTTTAGAGAATCACCTATTTGGGATTGACCAATCTTTTAATGGGGTTGTATTAAAGCTTATCGGGCTGGGCTTAGGTGCACTTATATTATTTTTATCTACAGCATGGTTTATGGACACCATTATTCGTTGGATTCAAAAAGGAGAGGAATTTATCTTAAGAATTCCAGTTACGGATTTCCTTTTTGGATTAATAGGTTTGATTTTTGGTCTTATTATCTCTACATTACTATCACAGGCAATCAAATACATTCCTGTCGTCAATCTTATCGTTCCAATTTTTTTATCCATTATCTTAGGATATTTTGGCTTCCGGCTTGGATTTAAGAAACGGGATGAATTAATGAGCGTTTTTTCGTTAGGAAAATTTAATAAAGAGAAAACAGCCAAAAAGGACTCTGGGTCTAAATATGAACATAAAATTTTAGATACAAGTGTGATTATTGATGGTAGGATAGCGGATATTTGTAAGACGGGATTTATTGAAGGGATTCTTGTGATACCGAGTTTTGTGCTTGAGGAACTTCAACATATCGCTGACTCTTCTGATACGCTAAAGAGAAATCGCGGACGAAGAGGCTTAGATATTTTGAATAAAATTCAAAAGGAACTGGATATTAAGGTGTTAATCTATGAAGGTGATTTTGAAGAGATTCAAGAAGTGGATAGCAAATTAGTAAAACTAGCAAAAGTATTAGAAGGAAAAGTTGTAACCAATGATTATAATTTAAATAAGGTATGTGAATTACAAGGAGTTCCAGTGCTGAATATTAATGACTTATCAAATGCGGTCAAGCCTGTCGTTCTTCCAGGTGAGGAATTAAATGTTCAAGTTATTAAAGATGGAAAAGAACATAACCAAGGAATTGCCTATCTTGATGATGGTACAATGATAGTCGTTGAAGGTGGAAGAGAATATATTGGGCATCATTTAGATGTACTCGTTACGAGCGTATTACAAACATCTGCAGGAAGAATGATCTTTGCGAAGCCAAAATTATTAGAAAAGGCATTATAGGTGGTTATAGAAATGAAATGTGGAATTGTTATTCCGGCAGCTGGGAGAGGAAGACGAATGGGGGCAAATGTGAATAAGCAATTTATTCCCTTAGATGGAAAACCAATTCTTATTCACACCTTAGAAAAATTTTCGAGATTACCTTGGGTTGATGAAATTGTTATTGTATCTCACCCTGATGAGATCACAATCATGGAACAACTGGTTCAACAATATGGTATACAGCGAGTCAAAGCTATTGTTCCAGGTGGCAAAGAACGGCAAGATAGTATCTATAATGGTCTAACCTTTTTGGAAACGGAATATGTGATGGTTCATGATGGAGCAAGACCGTTTGTGAAGCAAACACATTTGGAACAACTTTGGCAAACCGTTCAGAAGATAGGTGCTGTAGCTTTAGGTGTACCGGTTAAAGATACGATTAAAATAGTAGATCAGGATGGTTTTATACAAAGTACTCCTGATCGTAAGAGCTTGTGGGCGATTCAAACCCCACAAGCTTTTCGTCTTTCCATTCTAAGGATGGCCTATGAAGAAGCAAAAAAGGATCGTTTTCTTGGTACGGATGATTCTTCGTTAGTTGAGCGGTTAGGAATGAAAGTGATGGTTGTTGAAGGAGATTATCATAATATCAAGATAACAACTCCTGAAGATTTAATTCTTGCGGAGAGTATTTTAAAACATTGGAGTGAAGAGGTTTGATTCGAATTGGACAGGGCTTTGATGTTCATCAATTTGCTAGAGATCGCAAATTAATCATTGGTGGGGTCGAGATCCCTTATGAAAAAGGATTACTGGGTCATTCTGATGCAGATGTATTATTACATGCATTAGCTGATGCTATTTTAGGGGCCCTTGGGAAGGGAGATATCGGTAAGTGGTTTCCTGATAATGATCCAGCGATAAAAGGGATTGATAGCAAAGTGATCTTAGAAAAAGTTTGGCAAGAAGCGAAAAAAGAGAGTTTTCAATTAGAAAACGCAGATCTGACAATTATTGCCCAAAAACCCAAGATGGCTGGGTATATCCCCAAGATGAGGGAAATTATTGCTGGTATCATAGAGGCTAATGTGGAACAGGTTAATGTCAAAGCGACAACGACAGAAAAACTAGGATTTACAGGTCGAGAAGAAGGAATCGCTGCCTTAGCTATTGTTTTATTATCAAAAAAGCAATGAAAGTTCATTTTTCCTATGGTATGATAGCTAAAGTGTAAAGGTAATCATTTAGGAAAGGATGAGAGTATGTCAGATCAGGTTCGTGTAAGGTTTGCACCAAGTCCTACAGGACATTTACATATTGGTAGTGCTCGTACTGCTTTATTTAATTTTTTACTGGCAAGAAAATCGGATGGAAAATTTATTGTTCGCATTGAAGATACTGATCAAGCAAGAAATGTAGAAAATGGCGAAGAAAAACTACTAAAGGGACTAAAATGGCTAGGAATCAATTGGGATGAATCAGTTGATGTAGGTGGAGAATTTGGACCTTATCGATCCATGGATCGTTTAGATATTTATGAAAAATATGTAAACCAGCTGATTGAGCAAGGACAAGCATATCATTGCTATTGTACACCGGAAGAAATTGAGGCGGAAAGACAAAGTCAACTTGATAAAGGGGAAACCCCTAAATACTCTGGAAAATGTCGCTACTTATCTCCTGAACAAAAAGAACGATTGGAAAAAGAAGGGCGAAAACCAAGTATTCGCTTCCGCGTTCCCGAGGGGAAAATACTAAAAGTTGATGATGCGATTCGTGGAAAAGTAGTGTTTGAATCAGACGGAATTGGTGACTTTGTGATCGTGCGCCCAGATGGTATCCCGACCTATAATTTTGCAGTCACAATTGATGATTACTTAATGAAGATTACGCATGTAATACGTGGAGAAGAACATTTGTCTAACACACCAAGACAATTGTTGATTTATCAAGCTATGAATTGGCAAGCACCTCAGTTTGCTCATATCCCGCTAATTTTAAATCAGGATCGGAAAAAAATGAGTAAACGCGATGAATCGATCATCCAATTTGTGGAACAATATAAAGAACTTGGTTTTCTGCCAGAAGCAATTTTGAATTTTATTGCATTACTTGGTTGGAGTCCAGAAGGGGAAGAAGAGATTTTTACACTGGATGAATTAATCTCTCAATTCTCGCTTGAGCGGGTGGCCAAAAGCCCTGCTGTTTTTGATATTCAAAAATTATACTGGATGAATAATCACTATATCAAATCGGCTCCTTTAGAGAGAGTGGTTGAACTTTGTCTACCTCATTTACAAAAAGCAGGGTATGTATCTGAAACTTTAAATGAGGAAGATGAAATCTGGGTTAAAACATTAGTAGGTCTTTACCAAGAACAATTAAACTATGGCCAAGAAATTATCGAGCTGGCAAAAATGTTTTTTGAGGATGAGTTCCAAATGAATGAAGAAGGTAAGGCGATATTAACTGAGGAACATATTCCTATTGTCATGGAAGAATTTAAAAATCTATTAGGAGCTTTAGACGAATACACGCCAGAAACAATCAAAGGAGCACTGAAAACAGTTCAAAAAGTTACTGGCTACAAGGGGAAACAATTATTTATGCCTATAAGGGTTGCGACAACAGGTGCTACACATGGACGTGATTTGCCAGAGACACTGTTCTTATTAGGAAAAGAGAAAGTGTTAATGCGATTAGATCAGCTATTGACAAGACGATGATCAATCATAGAGAATAATTTTGTAAAGTAAAAATGTATCGGCGATGAGAAAGAGAGTAGATCTTTTGCTTGGTCAACAGAGAAGACTTCCTTGGCTGGAAGAAGTCTGTCCGACTGAAGATTGAAATGCGCTTTTGAGCTTTGAATCTGAAGGAATTTAGGATTCAACGGATATTTCCGTTATCGAAATGAAGTGAGGGTATGACGATAGTTTTTTGTCGTATTCTAAACAGAGTGGAACCGCGGTTTAACCGTCTCTGTGCCAAGGCATAGAGACGGTTTCTTATTTATTTTATCAAATTATAACTATGTGATAAAAATGGAGGTGGGCTCTATGTTTGATAAGATGAAAGAAGATGTTAAGGTCATTCTTGAGATGGATCCAGCAGCTCGAAGTGTATGGGAAGTTATTCTTGCCTACCAAGGGTTACACGCAATATGGATTTATCGAATTGCTCATGCGCTTTGGAATCGAAAATTTTATACAATGGCAAGAATTTTATCCAATTTCGGACGGTTTTTAACAGGGATTGAGATTCATCCTGCAGCGAAAATTGGGAAAGGTTTATTCATTGACCATGGTACGGGTGTAGTAATTGGCGAAACGTGTGAGATCGGAGATTATGTTACCCTCTATCAGGGAGTAACGCTTGGTGGAACAGGAAAAGAACATGGTAAACGACATCCAACGATCGGAAATCATGTACTTATTGCATCTGGAGCAAAAATATTAGGCTCAATTAAAGTAGGAGATTATGCAAAGATTGGTGCTGGTTCCGTCGTCTTAAAAGAGGTACCACCTAACTCTACGGTGGTCGGTATCCCGGGGAGAATCGTCATCCAAAATGGGCGGAGAGTAAAAGATGATCTAGACCAAGTTCATTTACCAGATCCTGTTGCAGATACCATTCGATCGATGCAACAACAAATTGATGAACTGAAAAAAGAATTGGAGATCTTAAAAGCAGGAGGTGTATTGAAACAGTGATTCGGATTTATAATACATTAACAAGAAGGAAAGAGATCTTTCAATCGATTAAACCAGGTAAGGTAAAAATGTATGTCTGCGGACCGACGGTTTATAATTATATCCACTTAGGAAATGCGAGGCCATTAGTCGTATTCGATACCGTTCGTCGTTATTTGGAATACAAAGGTTATAATGTAACATATGTGCAAAATTTTACCGACATTGATGATAAAATTATCAATAAAGCAAAGGAAATGGGCGAGTCTCCACTAAAAATTTCAGAACAGTATATTCAAGAATTTTTTGTTGATGCAGATGCTTTAGGTGTAAAACGAGCTAGCATTCACCCAAAAGTAACAGAGAATATGGGGGAGATCATTCATTTTATTCAAGATTTACTAAGTCAAGATCTGGCTTACATTGTGAATGGTGATGTTTATTTTCGAACGAACCGTTTTAAAGGTTATGGAAAACTATCCCACCAGTCGATTCAAGACTTACAAGCAGGGGCTAGAGTGGAAGTAGATGAGAAAAAAGATAACCCACTTGATTTTGCTTTATGGAAAGCTGCAAAACTCGGAGAAATTGCTTGGGATAGCCCTTGGGGAGAGGGAAGGCCTGGATGGCATATTGAATGCTCTGCAATGGTTCGAAAATACATGGGCGAAACTATTGATATTCACGCGGGTGGTGCCGATCTTATCTTTCCTCATCATGAAAATGAAATCGCCCAATCAGAAAGTATTCATCATAAACCTTTAGCAAACTATTGGATGCATAATGGTTATATTAATATCAATGATGAGAAAATGTCTAAGTCACTAGGGAATGTTTTGACCATCCATGATCTCATTCAAAAAGTGGATCCGCTTGTTTTGCGATTTTTACTCTTAAGTGTTCATTATCGTCACCCGATTAACTTTACCGATGATTTATTGGAACAATCGAAGAATGGGTTAGAACGAATTAAAATAGCATATCTTAATCTAAGCCATCGATTGGCTGACGCAACAACTCAGGAAAAACGCCAAATAGATATAGAAACCTTAGGATTGATTGAACAACTTCATAAACAATTTGAAAAAGAAATGGATGACGATTTTCATACAGCCAATGCCATTACAGTGATTTATGAATTGATCAAACAAGGGAATCTTTATTTGCAAAATAAAGTGGTTCATCGAGAGATTGTTCAAATGTTCATGGATAAATTAGAGTTATTACTCGAAGTTTTAGGTTTAGACAAGATATTGGAAAAAAATGAAGCAAAAAAAGAGGATGTTCATTGGATTGAGCAATTGATTGAACAAAGACAGATCGCAAGAAAGAATAAAGACTGGGCTCTAGCTGACCAAATCCGAAACCAGTTAGCAGAAGCAGGGATCATTCTCGAGGATACACCTCAAGGGGTTAGATGGCGGAAAAAATGATCGGGAAAAATAACGTAAGGAAACCAAAAGAAATGAACGCACTTAACTTAGCATATATCGGCGATGCCGTTTATGAAATGTATATCCGTCACTTCCTCGTTTTACAAGGTGGAAAACCAAATGTTCTCCATAAAAAAGCGATACAATTTGTTTCTGCGAAAGCACAGGCGCAAATTCTTCATTATTTATTACCCAATTTGACAGAGGAAGAAAAGGAGATTGTAAAGCGAGGACGTAATACGAAATCGAATACTTCTCCGAAAAATGCAGATATTGTCGACTATCGTCATAGTACCGCTTTTGAGGCTTTAATTGGTTATCTCTATTTATCTGACAACAAAGAAAGAATGGATTCATTAATTCAGGAAGCTATAGCTTTTATTGAAAGGGAATATGACAATGAACAAAACAAAACAAAATAATCAAGATCAAACCTATATTATGGGTAAAAATTCGGTCTTTGAAGCTCTACAATCGGATCGGTCGATTAATAAGATCTATATCGCTGAAGGGATCCAAAAATCCAGTTTGCATAAATTATTAACCCTTGCAAAAGAGAAGAGGGTCATCACTCAATTTTGCCCAAAAAAGAAATTAGATCAAATAACTGAAAACGGAAACCACCAAGGAGTCGTTGCTTCAATTGCTTCATACGAGTATTCAGACTTAGTTGATCTTGTCCAAAAAGCAAAAAAGGGAAACAAACCACCTTTTTTTGTATTACTTGATGAAATTGAAGATCCTCATAATCTGGGGTCGATCCTTCGTACCAGTGATGTAGTTGGTGTTGATGGGGTGATCATTCCCAAACGCCGATCAGTAGGATTAACAGCAACAGTCTCCAAAACTTCTGCTGGTGCAATTGAATATGTGCCTGTTTCGCGAGTAACAAATCTTGCTCAAACCATTGATTTTTTAAAAGAAGAGGGTTTTTGGATCGTTGGCACAGATGCATCAGCAAAGCAAATGTACCATGAAGTTGATTATAAAATGCCGGTTGTTATTGTCATTGGTAGTGAGGGTAAAGGTATTTCAAGACTTGTGAGAGAAAAATGTGATTATATGGTTAAATTGCCAATGCAAGGACATGTAAACTCTCTTAATGCGTCAGTAGCAGCGGGTATCATCTTATATGAAGTATATCGAAATCGAGGATTTTAGCACGAACGGAGTTAAATATGGAAGAAATTCTCATCGTGGATGGATATAATATTATTGGTGCATGGCCACAGTTACGTGAATTAAAAGAGAAAGGACTCTTAGAAGAGGCTAGGGATCAACTACTGGATTGGTTAAGTGAGTACCAAGCGTATTCGGGTCGAGAAGTGATGGTTGTGTTTGATGCCCATCAAGTTCCAGGTTTAGGGAAGAAATACAAAGATCGACGTTTAACCGTTTATTTTACAAAGGAAAATGAAACAGCCGATGAATTTATTGAAAAATTAGTCGGTGACTTGCACCATCGTAAACGGATGATCTATGTAGCTACATCAGATTATACAGAACAAAGGGTGATTTTTGGGCAAGGGGCATTGCGAATCTCTGCAAGAGAGCTTGCGATTGAACAAGAAATGGTAAAAAATTCGATTCAACGATCGGTTAACAAACGAAACCAGGAATTAAAGCAAAATATATCTTCTGTAATTGATCAAGAAACGATTAAATTTTTTGAAAATTTTCGCAGAAAAAAATAGGTTCCGATTGACATTTTTAGGTTACATAATGTATAATGTCTTCATCTTTTAATGTAGTGAATTGTCGGAGGGGTCGCGGTGAGTGTTAACCTCAAAGAAAGTAACATATGTATCCATTATGAATATGCTCCTGATGAAGAGTTAGTTGATTATGTACACGAAGGTGATCTCGTTGCATTAGAATATTTAATTCAACGATATAAACATTTTGTCAGAGCAAAAGCGCGATCCTATTTCTTAATTGGTGCAGATCGAGAAGATATTATTCAAGAGGGAATGATTGGCTTATATAAGTCGATTCGTGATTTTCGCGGAGATAAACTCTCTTCGTTTAAGGCATTTGCTGAATTATGTATTACAAGACAGATTATTACAGCTATAAAGACGGCCACAAGGCAAAAACACATCCCTTTGAATTCTTATATTTCATTGGACAAGCCAATTTATGATGAAGAGTCTGATCGAACTCTTCTTGATGTGATTTGCGGGAATAAGGTAATGGATCCTGAGGAATTAATTATCAACCAAGAAGAGTTTGAAGATATTGAGGAAAAAATGGGTGCGTTATTAAGTGATTTAGAAAGACAAGTACTGCGTTTTTACTTGGATGGCCGATCTTATCAGGAAATCGCTGAAGAATTAGGTCGACATGTAAAATCAATAGATAATGCACTGCAACGAGTGAAAAGAAAATTGGAACGGTATCTTGAAGGAAGAGATGAATCAAATCTTTAAAATAAAAGATTTATTGAATGAAAGGGTTTGTATAGAAATATACAACCCTATTTTTTTTGATGAATAGGATATCGGGTTTGTATATTCCATAAGCAGCGACTTTTGGGAGTGTATTTCTTTCTTATCCTTCATTCAATAGAAATACACGGACAACGGAGTGCGTTGGAATTATACAAACCTAATATGGCTTGTATGTTCTAACGCTGCTCCGATACCTCGTGGTTTTCCTAGAATGAACAGATGGTAGGAAAACTCGCTCGCTAAAGCACCAATGGGGTACAAGTCACACTATGCAACTAAAGTTGCAAGTCGTGCTATGTCGCAGCTTATAGAATCATACAAGCCAGAAATACGAAGATATGAAATAAATCCTGTTTTCATCATTTAGTTGACATTGATTTTTGAGTATGATAAAGTATTTGGGGTAACCATGCATAATTAATTGGCTTTTATTTTTGATTAGCCATCAGAATAAATGTGTCATGGACAGTTTGGCATGTGGGAGGTGTAATTCAATATGCGCGTGATCGTAACATTAGCTTGCACCGAATGTAAACAACGAAATTATACCACGAATAAAAACAAGCGTAACAATCCCGACCGCATTGAATTGAAAAAATATTGCAAGTTCTGTAATGACCATACATTACATCGCGAGACTCGTTAATGGAGGTGCTCGTTTATGTTTTTAGCTAATGTAGGGACAGGACTAAAGAAAAGCTTTCAATCTATTCGGGATTTTTTTAAAGATAGTGTACGCGAATTAAAGAAAGTTCGTTGGCCTAGTCGTAAAGAGCTAATCAGTTATACGACCGTCGTGATCACAACGGTTGCCTTTCTTACGATATTTTTTGTAATTATCGACTTGGGGATTTCTTCTATATTATCATTAATTGGCTTAGGTAAGTAATCGAAAAGGGGGATAAGGACAAGCGTCCAAATCTGTATGGAAAAGAAATGGTATGTTGTTCATACTTATTCAGGGTATGAGAACAAAGTGAAAACCAATTTAGAAAAAAGAGTTGAATCGATGGGAATGGAAGATAAGATTTTTCGCGTCTTAGTTCCTGTGGAAGAAGAGATTGAGAATAAAGATGGCAAGAAAAAGTCTGTGATGAGAAAGGTATTCCCAGGCTATGTTCTTGTTGAAATGATCATGACCGATGACTCTTGGTATGTTGTTCGTAATACGCCTGGAGTAACTGGTTTTGTAGGTTCATCAGGCGCTGGTTCCAAACCGACTCCCTTATTAGATGAAGAAGCAAAAGCGATTTTAAAACAAATGGGCATGGAAGAAATTCGACCAAAAGTTGACTTTAAGCTAAAAGAGAATGTGAAAGTCATTGAAGGTCCATTTCAAAATTTTGTTGGTCATATTGAAGAGATCAATATGGAGAAACATAAGATTAAAGTGTTAGTCAACATGTTTGGTAGAGAAACACCTGTGGAATTAGATTTCGATCAGGTTGAAAAAATTTAATCAATCCCACGAACATAGATAAGTTGAAATAAATTTACTATTATGGTAAATTTAAATTTGGTATGCTTATATAATTCTCCCGTTCAAAAATGGGATTTGATGTAAGTGGGAGGGAATAACCCGTTAACCACATTCTGGACTAAGGAGGTGTGTCGCATGGCAAAGAAGGTCATTAAAATCGTGAAACTACAGATTCCTGCTGGAAAAGCAAACCCAGCACCACCAGTTGGTCCTGCGCTTGGTCAAGCAGGAGTGAATATCATGGGATTCTGTAAAGAATTCAATGCTCGTACTGCTGATGATGCAGGGTTGATCATTCCTGTTGAAATAACTGTATATGAAGATAGATCTTTTACATTTATTACAAAAACTCCACCTGCTGCTGTCTTATTGAAAAAAGCTGCAGGTATTGAAAGTGGATCTGGTGAGCCAAACAGGAAGAAAGTAGCTACTGTGAAACGTTCAAAAGTTCGCGAAATTGCTGAACAAAAGATGCCTGATCTAAATGCTGCTAATGTTGAAGCGGCTATGCGCATGATAGAAGGTACAGCACGTAGTATGGGCATTGTTATTGAAGACTAGTGTTTTTTTGGGGTTGGTTCAAATGGACCAACCCCAAATAGTGGGAGGTTTAACCGCAAAAACCACAAAAGGAGGAAAATTGATATGGCGGGTAAAAAGTATTTAGAAGCCTTAAAACAAATCGATCGCGAAAAGGCTTATGATCCAATAGAAGCGATTGAACTTGTAAAAAAGATTTCTAAGGCTAAGTTTGATGAAACTGTAGAGGTTGCAGTTCGCTTAGGTGTTGACCCTAAAAAAGCTGATCAACAAATTCGTGGTGCAGTCGTATTACCACATGGTACTGGTAAAACACAAAGAGTATTAGTGTTTGCAAAAGGTGAAAAAGCTAAAGAGGCTGAAGCCGCAGGTGCTGATTATGTTGGTGATGAGGACTATATCAACAAGATCCAACAAGGTTGGTTCGAATTTGATGTCGTTGTTGCTACACCTGATATGATGGCTTCAGTAGGTAAACTTGGTCGTGTTTTAGGACCAAAAGGCCTAATGCCAAACCCTAAAACAGGAACAGTAACATTTGATGTTGCAAAAGCTGTAAATGAGATTAAAGCTGGTAAAATTGAGTACCGTGTTGATAAGGCTGGAAATATTCATGCACCAATCGGTAAAGTTTCTTTTGATAGTCAAAAATTACTTGAGAACTTACAAACGATTATTGATACATTGGTTAAGGTCAAACCAGCTGCGGCAAAAGGTCAATACGTTCGTAACGTAACGATTAGCTCAACAATGGGGCCAGGAGTTAAAATCAATCTTGCTAAAGTTGTGAAATAATGGTTTTTGACTTCTTGGTTTCCCTATGTTAATATAAATATCGTCAATTTTATAAGATAGCTATACCGTAGACAGTAGGTGCCATTTGGCTTAATTTCCTACCGAGGTAATCAGATATTCTTCGGGTATCGTGTGCCTTCGCTGTTTGCGGAGGCCTTTTTTATGTGCTTGGCTGTCTCGGTGATCATCACAATCATAGGAGGTGTGAAACGTGGGTGTACGCGAGGAAAAACAACAATTAGTAGCTGAGATTGTTGAAAAATTACGCAATAGTAAAACCACGATTGTTACTGACTATCGCGGTTTAAATGTTGCAGAAGTGACTGAATTAAGAAAAAACTTACGTGAAGCAGGCGTTGAATTTAAAGTATTAAAAAATACATTAGTTCGCCGTGCAACTGCTGAAGCTGATCTAACTGGCCTCGATGAATTTTTAACAGGTCCTACAGCTATTGCATTCAGTAACGAGGATGTAGTAGCTCCTGCAAAAATTATCGTTGATTTTGCAAAAAAACATGAAGCACTAGAAGTTAAAGCAGGGGTATTAGAAGGAAGAATCGTAAATGTTAATGAAGTTAAAGCGTTAGCTTCCTTACCATCTCGTGAAGGTTTACTTTCTATGTTACTTAGTGTATTACAAGCACCTATGCGTAATATGGCTCTTGCTGTTAAGGCAGTGGCTGAAAAGAAAGAACAAGAAGCATAATTTACAAAGGTTATCATGTTAAAACATCAGATTAAAATTAATTATAGGAGGTTCATATAATGACGAAAGAACAAATTATTGAAGCGATTAAAAACATGTCTGTTCTTGAATTAAATGATTTAGTAAAAGCAATTGAGGAAGAGTTTGGTGTAACAGCGGCTGCTCCTGTAGCAGTTGTTGGTGGTGCTGCTGCAGCAGAAGCTGTTGAAGAACAAACTGAATTCGATGTAATCTTAGCAAATGCTGGTTCTTCTAAGATCAACGTAATCAAAGTAGTTCGTGAAATTACTGGCCTTGGATTAAAAGATGCAAAAGATCTTGTTGACAACCTTCCAAAACCAGTTAAAGAGAAAGTTTCTAAAGAAGAAGCTGAATCTATCAAAGCTAAACTTGAAGAAGCTGGAGCTTCTGTTGAAGTTAAATAATCGACAACATGATCAAAAACCCGCTGATAAGCCAGCGGGTTTTTATTTGCATTGTAAATTTGTTTGTTAAGATGGGTATAATACTGATGTATATTTTTTGTCTTATTGGGAGAATATGATATGAATGAACACTACTATAGTCAAAACCCTCACGTGGCACATGATGAAAGATTTATTGAAGCGAATTTCTATGGGAAAAAGTTTCAATTCAAAACGGATTCGGGGGTCTTTTCCAAAAAGAGAGTAGATTTTGGAACAGCTTTGCTGATCGAAACCGTCCAGTTTCCTCAATCTACAAAGATCTTAGATTTAGGCTGTGGATATGGACCAGTTGGAATTGTTTCTGCCTCTGTCATTGAAAAAGGTCTTGTTCATATGGTCGATATAAATGAGAGAGCCATCGAACTAGCAAAATATAATGTTGAACACAATCGGAAAAATATAAATGAGAATATATTGATAGAGGTTTATCAAAGTAATGGGTTTCAAAACGTGAGACGTGATGATTTTGATCTGGTATTATTGAACCCACCTATTCGAGCTGGGAAATCAATTGTTTATTCACTTTTTGAAGATTCTTTGTTTCATTTAAAAGAAGGTGGGGAACTTTGGATCGTAATTCAAAAAAAGCAGGGAGCCCCTTCGGCAATGAAGAAGTTAGAATCGTTATTTTCGACCGTCGAAGAGGTTGAAAGAAGTAAAGGGTATTCTATCATTCGATCCACTAAAAGTAAATAATTTTTAAAATTCAAGCATTGACTTACTTTTTTAATTATGGTAATATACAAAAATGCTATAGTCTAAATATTGTAACGTAGATTTAATATTTCAAAATATACATATTAAGGAATGGTTTAGTTGATTTTTGTTAAAAATCAATATTATATGAGTTTTAAAAAATGAGGTTTCTTTAACCCATTTTTATTTTTTTGTGATAAAGAACTCTGGTCTAAGGGGTGAAAATCTTGGCGGGAAAACTTGTGCAGTATGGCCGTAGACAGCGCAGAAGCTATGCAAGGATTGAAGAGGTTTTAGAGATCCCGTATTTGATTGAAATTCAAAAAAAGTCTTATGAATGGTTCTTAGAGAAAGGTTTAAGAGAATTATTCAAAGACATCTCACCAATTCAAGATTTTACAGGAAATCTAATCCTCGAATTTATTGACTACAGCTTAGGCGAGCCAAAGTACACTGTAGATGATGCGAAAGAACGCGATGTAACCTATGCTGCTCCTTTAAGGGTAAAGGTGCGATTAATCAACAAAGAAACAGGTGAAGTAAAAGAACAGGAAGTCTTTATGGGAGATTTCCCATTGATGACGGAAACAGGTACCTTTATTATCAATGGTGCTGAAAGGGTAATCGTCAGCCAACTTGTTCGTTCGCCAAGTGTCTACTTTAGTACAAAAGTAGATAAAAATGGTAAAAAGACCTTTACTTCTACGATTATTCCTAACCGAGGTGCATGGTTGGAATTAGAAACTGATGCGAAAGACATCATTTATGTACGCATTGACCGTACAAGAAAATTACCGGTAACGGTTTTACTCCGTGCATTAGGGTTTGGAACAAATGAGCAAATTATCGACCTATTGGGTGATAACGAATATATTCGTAACACTTTAGATAAAGACAACACCGATTCCGTAGAAAAAGCCTTAATTGAAATTTATGAACGTTTGCGGCCAGGAGAACCTCCTACCGTTGAAAATGCAAAGAGTTTATTAGTCTCCCGTTTCTTTGACCCAAAGCGATATGATCTCGCCGAAGTAGGTCGTTATAAAATCAATAAAAAGCTCCATATTAAAAATCGCTTGTTTAATCAACGACTTGCAGAGACGCTTGTCGATCCGACAACAGGTGAGATTATTGCCGAAGCAGGACAAATTGTCGACCGTCGTCTTCTTGATAAAATCTTGCCTGCTTTAGAAAACGGTGTGAATTATGTGAACTATGATCCTAGAGGTGGAGTGGTTGAAGAAACAATCCCTCTACAATCGATCAACGTCTTTTCTCCTAACGAGGATGGGCACATTGTTAAAGTTATCTCTAACCGAGTAGTGGATAAAAGTGTGAAACATATTACTCCAGCAGATATTATTGCGTCCATTAACTATTTTATTAATTTGTTATATGGAGTAGGAGATACGGACGATATTGACCATTTAGGTAATCGCCGTTTGCGTTCTGTTGGAGAGTTATTACAAAATCAATTCCGCATTGGTTTATCACGAATGGAACGTGTCGTTCGGGAACGAATGTCCATTCAGGATGCAGACATGATCACACCTCAAGCCTTAATCAATATTCGACCTGTAATTGCTTCGATTAAAGAATTCTTTGGAAGTAGTCAGTTATCCCAATTTATGGATCAAACCAACCCATTAGCTGAGTTAACTCACAAACGACGTCTTAGTGCATTAGGACCTGGAGGATTAACGAGAGAGCGGGCTGGATTTGAAGTTCGGGACGTTCACCATTCCCATTATGGTAGAATGTGTCCGATCGAAACTCCTGAAGGTCCAAACATTGGTTTGATTAACTCACTTTCTACTTTTGCGAGGGTCAATGAATATGGTTTTATTGAGGCACCTTATCGTAAAGTAGACCCTGAAACCCATCGAGTAACAAATGAGATTGTATATGTTACGGCAGATGAAGAAGATAATTACGTCATTGCTCAAGCAAATGCAAAAGTAGATGAAGAAGGTCATTTCTTAGAGGATGAGGTTATCGCTCGCTATAAAGATGAGAATATTATTGCGGCGAAAGAAAGGGTCGACTTGATGGACGTTTCTCCAAAACAAGTCGTATCTGTTGCTACTGCGATGATTCCATTCCTAGAAAATGACGACTCAAACCGCGCACTAATGGGGTCGAACATGCAACGTCAAGCTGTTCCTTTACTGGTTCCGGAAGCTCCATTAGTTGGTACTGGAATGGAGCATAAGGCGGCAAAAGATTCCGGAGTATGTGTGATTGCAAAACATGATGGCGTAGTAGAGTATGTCGATGCGAGATCAATCTGGATTCGCAGGCAAGAAGTGATCGATGGCAAAGTTGTTAAGGGTGATCTTGATAAGTATAAACTTCATAAATTCATGCGTTCCAACCAAGGAACTTGCATTAATCAGCGTCCGATTGTACGCAAAGGTGATGTTGTAAAAGCAGGGGATATTATTGCTGATGGACCTTCTACTGAGCAGGGAGAAATTGCATTAGGTCGTAACGTTGTCGTTGCTTTCATGACTTGGGAAGGTTATAACTATGAAGATGCAATCCTCTTAAGTGAGCGATTGGTAAAAGAAGATGTTTATACCTCTATTCATATTGAAGAGTATGAGTCTGAGGCAAGGGATACTAAGCTTGGACCAGAAGAGATTACAAGAGATATACCAAATGTAGGTGAGGAAGCTTTAAAAAATCTTGATGAACGAGGAATTATCCGTATTGGTGCCGAAATTCGCCCGGGGGATATTTTGGTTGGTAAGGTAACACCAAAGGGAGTTACAGAACTAACAGCTGAAGAACGATTGTTACATGCGATCTTTGGTGAAAAAGCTCGTGAAGTACGGGATACCTCTTTACGTGTTCCTCATGGTACGGACGGTATCGTTGTTGATGTCAAAGTTTTTACACGTGAGAATGGCGATGAATTGCCCCCAGGAGTGAATCAACTGGTTCGTGTCTATATTGCGCAAAAGAGGAAAATATCTCAGGGGGATAAAATGGCAGGACGACACGGTAATAAAGGGGTTATCGCAAGAATTCTCCCAGAAGAAGATATGCCATTTTTACCAGATGGAAGGCCGGTGGATGTTGTACTCAATCCATTAGGAGTTCCATCAAGGATGAATATCGGGCAAGTATTGGAGGTCCATTTGGGTTGGGCTGCCAAAGCGTTAGGTATTCATGTGGCTACACCTGTCTTTGATGGCGCGAGAGAAAACGATGTCTTTGATGCGATGGAAGAAGCAGGTTTTGACCGAGATGGTAAAACGATCCTTTATGACGGACGTACAGGGGAACCTTTTGAAAGAAGGGTTACCGTTGGTGTTATGTATATGATCAAATTGGCACATATGGTTGATGATAAGATCCACGCACGCTCTACAGGACCTTACTCTCTTGTTACACAACAACCACTTGGCGGTAAAGCGCAATTTGGTGGACAGCGTTTCGGTGAGATGGAGGTTTGGGCTCTTGAAGCATATGGGGCAGCATATACACTTCAAGAAATTCTAACGGTTAAATCAGATGATGTTGTTGGTCGTGTCAAGACATATGAAGCGATCGTTAAAGGTGAAAATGTTCCAGAGCCAGGCGTACCAGAATCATTCAAAGTTCTGATCAAAGAATTACAAAGCTTAGGAATGGATGTAAAAATTCTTTCAGAGAACGAAGAAGAAATCGAGATGAAAGAATTTGACGATGATGATGATCGCCACACTGATAATCTGACTTTACATTTAGAAGTAAATGAAGATTAGTGAATAGGTCAAAAAGTCTTTTCTTGACCATATAAATAAGGGAGGTATGCCCTTTGTTGGATGTGAACAATTTCGAATATATGAAAATAGGATTAGCTTCTCCAGAAAAAATCCGATCTTGGTCTTATGGAGAAGTGAAAAAGCCTGAAACCATTAACTACCGAACCCTAAAACCAGAAAAAGAAGGTCTATTCTGCGAAAAGATCTTCGGACCAACGAAAGATTGGGAATGTCATTGTGGAAAGTACAAGCGTGTACGCTATAAAGGTGTTGTTTGTGATCGATGCGGAGTTGAGGTAACAAAATCAAAAGTTCGTCGTGAGAGAATGGGACACATTGAATTAGCTGCCCCAGTTTCTCATATTTGGTATCTTAAAGGAATTCCCAGCCGAATGGGGCTTGTTCTTGATATGTCACCAAGATCATTAGAGGAAGTCATTTATTTTGCTTCTTACGTTGTTACCGATCCTGGAGACACGCCGTTAGAAAAGAAACAATTACTATCAGAAAAAGAATATCGTTCTTATCGTGAAAAGTATGGACAGTCTTTTTCTGCTGGGATGGGTGCGGAAGCAATCAAAAAGCTTCTAGAGAGTATCGACTTAGACAAAGAAGTAAATTTACTGAAAGAAGAATTAAATAATGCACAAGGTCAGAGAAGAAATCGGATTATTAAGCGGCTAGAAGTACTAGAGGCATTTCGAAGCTCTGAAAATAAGCCGTCTTGGATGATCCTCGATGTTCTTCCAGTCATCCCGCCAGAACTTCGGCCGATGGTTCAGCTAGATGGTGGTAGATTTGCGACATCTGATTTGAATGATCTATATCGTCGAGTCATCAACCGTAATAACCGATTAAAACGGTTATTAGACTTAGGTGCACCAGATATTATTGTGCAAAATGAAAAACGGATGCTTCAGGAAGCTGTTGATGCTTTAATCGATAACGGTCGTCGTGGGCGTCCAGTTACGGGGCCTGGAAACCGTCCGTTAAAATCTTTAAGCCATATGTTAAAGGGAAAACAGGGACGTTTCCGTCAAAACTTACTTGGTAAAAGGGTTGATTACTCTGGTCGCTCCGTTATCGTAGTTGGACCGAACTTAAAGATGTATCAATGTGGTTTACCAAAAGAAATGGCATTAGAACTATTTAAACCCTTTGTGATGAAAGAATTAGTGAGCAAAGGAATCGCCCATAATATTAAGAGTGCAAAACGCAAAGTTGAAAGGGTAAGCCCAGATGTTTGGGATGTTCTTGAAGAAGTGATTAAAGAGCATCCAGTCCTACTGAACCGTGCACCCACTCTTCACCGCTTAGGAATTCAAGCTTTTGAACCTACTTTAGTGGAAGGACGGGCAATTAAACTCCACCCATTAGTATGTACGGCGTATAATGCCGACTTTGACGGTGACCAGATGGCTGTTCACGTTCCTTTATCTGCTGAAGCACAAGCAGAAGCGCGTCTTCTCATGTTAGCAGCGCATAATATTTTGAACCCAAAAGATGGGAAACCAGTTGTTACTCCTTCTCAAGATATGGTTTTAGGTTGTTACTATTTAACTATTGAAAAAGAAGGAGCAAAAGGTGAGGGAATGATCCTACGTGATCTGAATGAAGCGATCGCTGCTTATCAAAATGGGTATGCGACACTTCAATCACGGGTTGTCATTCCAGTTAAATCATTAAAAAAGACAAGTTTTACGGAAAAACAGCAAAACGCTTTGTTAGTAACAACAATAGGGAAAATTATTTTTAATGAAATTTTTCCAGCTGATTTTCCATACATTAATGCCCCTACAAAAGAAAATTTAATTGAGGGAACCCCTGATGATTATTTCATTTACGAGAAAGGGGTAAACATTAAAGAGTTTATTAAAAACGTTCCAAATCGTGGGGCAGTCAAAAAAGGTTATCTCGGACAAATTATTTCTGAGATATTTAGACGTTATCAAACCACTCAAACTTCAATTATCTTAGATAAAATTAAAGAACTTGGGTTCACTTATTCAACAAAAGCAGGTATTACAATTTCCGTCTCAGATGTAACCGTACCTAAAGAAAAGGATCAAATCCTACGTGATGCAGAAGAAAAAGTTCAAGCTGTACTTAAGCAATACCGCAGAGGATTAATTACAGAAGATGAACGTTATGACCGAGTTATTTCAATCTGGAGCAAAGCGAAGGATCAAATTACAGAAGTCTTAATGAATTCATTGGATCGTTTTAATTCGATCTATATGATGGCAAACTCTGGAGCCCGGGGTAATGTTTCTCAGATTACTCAGCTTGCAGGAATGCGTGGATTGATGGCCGCTCCATCAGGTAGAATCATCGAGTTACCCATTAAATCGAACTTCCGTGAAGGTTTAACCGTATTAGAGTATTTTATTTCTACCCACGGTGCTCGAAAAGGTCTAGCAGATACCGCATTACGAACAGCTGACTCAGGATACTTAACAAGGCGTCTTGTTGATGTAGCTCAAGATGTCATTGTTCGTGAAGAAGATTGTGGTACGGATAAAGGTCTGATCGTTACCGACATTGGTGATGGAAAAGAAGTAATCGAGAGCCTGTATGACCGCATTGTAGGAAGAGTCGCATTAGAAACAGTACGACATCCAGAAACGGATGAAGTAATTGTAAAACGAAATGAACTTATTGATGAAGAAAAGGCAGATCGAATTGTATCTGCAGGAATTAAGGCTGTAAATATTCGTTCGGTTCTCAGTTGCCGTACCCATCATGGGGTATGTAAAAAATGTTACGGCCGTAATCTTGCGACAGGTAAAGATGTTGAGATTGGTGAAGCAGTTGGTACAATCGCTGCCCAATCAATTGGTGAGCCAGGTACGCAATTAACCATGAGAACGTTCCATACTGGTGGTGTTGCAGGAGACGATATTACTCAAGGTTTACCGCGTATCCAAGAGCTATTTGAAGCAAGAAATCCAAAAGGGCAGGCTGTAATTACTGAAATTGATGGGACAATTACAGAAATTCGCGATGGTAAAGATCGTCGCGAGATCGAAGTCACTGGCGAAACAGAAGTCAAAGTCTATTCTGTTCCATTTGGTTCTCGTATTCGAGTATCAGTAGGAAATGTGGTGGAAGCTGGCGATGAGTTAACCGAAGGTTCCATCGATCCAAAAGAAATGCTAAAAGTAAAAGGACTACGTGGGGTACAGAATTACATCCTACAAGAAGTCCAAAAAGTATACCGCCTTCAAGGGGTAGAAATTAACGATAAGCATATCGAAATCATGGTTCGTCAAATGTTAAGAAAGGTTAGAGTTCTCGAAAATGGTGGGACAGATCTTCTGCCAGGTTCTATGGTCGATATCCATGAATTTGAGAATGCGAACCGATTAGCATTCATGAATGGAAAAGAACCAGCCATTGCAAGACCGGTATTACTTGGAATTACAAAAGCGTCCCTTGAGACTGATTCATTCCTTTCGGCAGCATCATTCCAAGAAACGACAAGAGTTCTAACGGAAGCTGCAATCAAAGGGAAGGTCGATAAATTATTAGGTTTGAAAGAGAATGTGATTATTGGTAAGTTAATTCCAGCTGGTACTGGTTTGTCACGATATAGAAATATCAAAATTAAGACAGCAAACGAAGTTGATCCAGAAGTAGCAAAAGAAAAAGTAGGAATTGAATCATAAGACGTTGACATTTTATTTGCCAAGTGATAACATATTCAAGTGTGTGTAGAATCCTGTACTTTGGAGGATATGAAGATGTCTTATGAAAAAGTAAAACAGGCGAAGCACCTTTCAATTGGCTTGAAACAAACTCTTAAATCCCTTGAAAGGGATGCGGCATTAGAAATTGTGGTTGCAAAAGATGCCGAAAGAAGAGTGACTCAAAAAGTGATTCAATTAGCTGAGGAAAAAAAGGTGCCGATCTTTTATGTGGATTCAATGAAACAGCTTGGTAAAGCTTGCGGGATCGAAGTTGGTGCATCAACCGTAGCTATACTAAGAAGTTAATACTGCAGGGCAAACATCATGAATATGGTGTTTGCCATGCAATTTATTTTCATTATTTTTGAACCGCCTGGATCTGTGGGCTTAAATTTTTGGAAGGAGGTGGCGATATGCCAACAATTAACCAGTTAGTACGCAAAGGGCGTCAAAATAAAGTATGGAAGTCTAAATCACCTGCTTTACAAAAGGGTTATAACAGTTTCCAAAAGGAGCAAACCAATCAAAGTTCTCCACAAAAACGTGGTGTTTGTACTCGTGTGGGTACAATGACACCGAAGAAACCTAACTCTGCTTTACGTAAGTATGCCCGTGTTCGTCTTACCAATGGAATTGAGGTTACAGCTTATATTCCAGGTATTGGACACAACCTTCAAGAACACAGCGTTGTATTAGTTCGTGGAGGTCGTGTTAAAGACCTACCGGGGGTACGTTATCATATTGTTCGTGGTGCTTTAGATACTGCTGGTGTACAAAATCGTATGCAAGGTCGTTCTAAATATGGTACAAAGCGTCCTAAAGAAAAGAAATAATTGTACGATTTTCTTAATCAGCTAAGATGAAAAGGAGGGAAAAAGATGCCACGTAAAGGACCTGTCGCTCGTCGAGATGTATTACCTGATCCAGTGTATAACAGCAAGCTTGTAACTCGTCTAATCAACCGGATGATGGTTGATGGTAAAAAGAGTGTAGCTCAAAATATTCTTTATAAAGCTTTTGATATTGTTAGAGAGCGTACTGGCAAAGATCCAATGGAGGTTTTTGATCAAGCTCTTAAAAATATCATGCCTGTTTTAGAAGTAAGAGCTCGCCGTGTTGGTGGTGCGAACTACCAAGTTCCAGTAGAAGTGAAACCAGAACGTCGTCTGACATTAGGGATTCGCTGGTTAGTCAATTATTCACGTCTTCGTGGAGAAAAAACGATGGAAGAGCGGTTAGCTGCAGAAATTATCGATGCTGCGAATAACACGGGTGCAGCAGTAAAGAAACGCGAAGATACCCATAAAATGGCTGAAGCAAATAAAGCTTTTGCTCATTATCGTTGGTAGTCAAAAACATCCTTTAGAAAGGAGAAACGCGAAAGATGGCTAGAGAATTCTCCTTAAAAAATACACGTAATATTGGGATCATGGCCCATATTGACGCGGGGAAAACGACAACAACTGAACGTGTACTTTATTACACTGGTCGTACTCATAAGATTGGTGAAGTGCACGAAGGTGCTGCAACTATGGACTGGATGGAACAAGAGCAGGAGCGTGGTATTACCATTACTTCTGCTGCAACCACCGCCCAATGGAAAGGACACCGCATCAATATCATTGATACCCCAGGACACGTCGACTTTACCGTTGAGGTAGAACGTTCCTTGCGTGTATTAGATGGAGCAGTAACAGTATTAGACGCAAAAAGTGGTGTTGAGCCGCAAACGGAAACAGTTTGGCGTCAAGCTACAACCTATGGAGTTCCACGTATCGTATATGTAAACAAAATGGATATCCTAGGTGCAAATTATTTGCGTTCTGTCCAAACTATTTATGATCGTTTGCAAGCGAAAGCTGTGCCAATTCAGCTACCGATTGGTGCAGAAGATCAGTTTGAAGGAATCATTGACTTAATCGAAATGGTTGCTTATTTCTATGAAGATGATTTAGGAACCAAAATCGTTAAGAAAGAGATTCCTGCTGAATACAAGGAGTTAGCAGAAGAGTGGAGGCTCAAAATGATTGAGTCTGCTGCGGAAGTTGATGAAGAACTAATGATGAAGTACTTAGAAGGGGAAGAGATCTCTAATGAAGAGATCAAAGCTGCACTTCGTAAGGGAACGATTAATGTAGAGATATTCCCTGTACTTTGCGGTTCTTCTTATCGAAACAAAGGTGTTCAGTTAATGCTGGATGCAGTCATTGATTACTTACCATCACCTGTAGATATCCCGCCGATTAAAGGGCACTTAGAAGATGGTACAGAAGACGAAAGACCAGCGGATGATAATGCGCCATTTTCAGCATTAGCATTTAAGATTATGACTGACCCTTATGTAGGTAAATTAACTTTCTTCCGTGTGTATTCTGGTGTATTGAACTCTGGTTCTTATGTGCTAAATTCAACAAAAGGCAAGCGTGAACGTATTGGACGTATACTTCAAATGCATGCAAATCACAGACAGGAAATCAGCACTGTCTATTCTGGTGATATTGCAGCAGCAGTAGGTTTGAAGGATACGACAACAGGTGATACGCTTTGCGATGATAAAGCGCCAATTGTTCTTGAATCGATGACTTTCCCTGAGCCAGTTATTCGTCTATCTGTTGAGCCAAAAACAAAGGCTGACCAAGATAAGATGGGTATGGCATTAGCAAAACTAGCTGAAGAAGACCCAACATTTAAAACGCACACCGATGAAGAAACAGGTCAAACCATTATTGCCGGTATGGGTGAACTCCATCTAGATATTATCGTTGACCGCTTAAAACGTGAATTCAAGGTAGAAGCAAACGTTGGTGCACCTCAGGTTGCGTATAAAGAAACGATTCGTAAGTCTGCAAAAGTTGAAGGTAAATTCGTTCGTCAATCTGGTGGACGCGGACAATATGGTCATGTTTGGATTGAATTCGAACCACTTGAGCCAGGCCAAGGATTTGTATTTGAAAATAAAATTGTTGGTGGTGTGGTTCCAAAAGAATATATTCCAGCAGTACAAGCAGGTATTGAAGAAGCCATGCAAAATGGTCTGATAGCTGGTTACCCGGTTATTGACTTAAAGGCAACTATTTTTGATGGTTCTTATCATGATGTTGACTCATCAGAAATGGCGTTTAAGATTGCAGGTTCTTTAGCGTTAAAAGCAGCTGCATCAAAATGCGATCCTGTAATATTAGAACCTGTAATGAAAGTTGAAGTTACTGTACCAGAAGAGTACATGGGAGATGTAATGGGTGACCTTAATTCACGTCGCGGCCGTATCGAAGGAATGGAAGCAGTATCAGGTGCTCAAATTATTCGAGCAATGGTACCGCTAGCTGAAATGTTTGGATATGCAACCACACTTCGTTCTAAGACGCAAGGACGTGGCAATTATTCTATGCATTTCGATCATTATGAGGAAGTACCTAAAAATATTGCAGAAACAATTATTACAAAAAATAAAGGATAATCATGTTTTTCCTCGAATAACAAACATAGAAATTACCTACGAGCACTGCTCGTTAGGTACCTTTCTTCAAACATAAAAAATATTTATCTTATACTTAAGGAGGATCATTAAAATGGCAAAAGCTAAATTTGAGCGTACAAAACCACACGTTAACATTGGTACTATTGGCCACGTTGACCATGGTAAAACTACTTTAACAGCTGCTATTACTACTGTGCTTTCTAAAACTGGTGGTGCAGTTGCTACCGCTTATGATCAGATCGATAAAGCTCCAGAAGAACGTGAACGTGGTATCACTATTTCAACAGCACACGTTGAATATGAAACAGCAAATCGCCACTATGCACACGTTGACTGCCCTGGTCATGCTGACTATGTAAAAAACATGATTACTGGTGCAGCGCAAATGGACGGTGCGATCTTAGTCGTATCTGCTGCTGATGGTCCAATGCCACAGACTCGCGAGCACATTCTACTTTCTCGTCAAGTAGGTGTTCCTTACATCGTTGTATTCATGAACAAAGTTGATATGGTTGACGATGAAGAATTATTAGAATTAGTAGAAATGGAAATTCGTGATTTATTATCTGAATACGAATTCCCAGGAGACGATATTCCAGTTATCAAAGGTTCTGCTCTTAAAGCATTAGAAAACCCAGACAGTGAGTGGGCAAATGCTATTCATGAATTAATGAAAGCTGTTGATGAGTACATCCCAACTCCTGAGCGTGACGTTGATAAGCCTTTCTTAATGCCAGTTGAGGACGTATTCTCTATTACTGGTCGTGGTACTGTAGCAACAGGTCGTGTTGAGCGTGGTACGGTTAAAGTTGGGGATGAAGTAGAAATCGTTGGTCTTAACGAAGAAACAAAGAAAACAGTTGTTACAGGGGTTGAAATGTTCCGTAAGCTTCTTGACCAAGCTCAAGCCGGTGACAACATTGGTGCATTGCTTCGTGGTGTCGACCGTAAAGAAATCGAGCGTGGACAAGTTTTAGCAAAACCAGCTTCTGTTAAACCTCATACTGTTTTTAAAGCACAAGTATACATCTTAACAAAAGAAGAAGGTGGACGTC
The DNA here is from genome assembly GCF_004342885.1 of Tepidibacillus fermentans. Classification (NCBI taxonomy): domain Bacteria; kingdom Bacillati; phylum Bacillota; class Bacilli; order Caryophanales; family Bacillaceae; genus Tepidibacillus; species Tepidibacillus fermentans. The sequence goes on along the minus strand of NZ_SMAB01000012.1, from coordinate 26,385 downwards.
ATACCCCATTCTTCAACGGATACCGTCCTCAATTCTATTTCCGTACAACCGACGTTACTGGCGTTATCAAATTACCAGAAGGTACAGAAATGGTTATGCCAGGAGATAACATCACAATGGAAGTTGAATTAATTGCTCCTATCGCAATTGAAGAAGGTACTCGTTTCGCGATTCGCGAAGGCGGACGTACCGTTGGTGCCGGAGCCGTATCTACTATCCTTAAGTAATTCAACTGAAAAATATCATTAAAGGACCTCTTTAGAGGTCCTTTTTTGGTGGAATATACAAACTTGAAACCACTTGTATGTTCTAACACTACTTCAATACCTCGCGGTTTTCTTCGAATAAACAGATGGTAGAAAATCTCACTCGCTAAAGCACCCATAGGGTACAAGTCACGCTATGCAACCAAAGTTGCCTATTGAATAATAGGATTGAACTCGTCTATAATCAAGTTATCATGAAAATCGAACACCGAGTATGTTACTCGGTGTTTTTTCTAGCAATAAATAGAGATTATGGCGAAAAGGAGGGTAAACTTTGCGTGAAAATCGGATGAATCTAATTTTACTGATAACATTATTATTAATCGCAATCCTAGCCATTTCGTCATCAGCTATCCTCGTAAAGGAAACCAATGCACCATCAGCAATTATCGCAACTTATCGACTTTTCTTTACAGTAGCTATTTTATTTTTTCCTACTATTCTATATCACCGAAAGGAACTGTTTTCTGTTCAAAAGAAAGAACTTATCTATTCAATCCTTGCTGGACTATTTTTAGCGCTTCATTTTATTACTTGGTTTGAATCATTAAACTATACATCGATTGCTAGTTCTGTTGTCCTTGTGACGATGCAACCAATCTTCGCAATGATCGGAGGAGTACTTTTTTTTAAAGAACGGTACACATTCATTGCAGTCATTGGAAGTACCATTGCTGTTATTGGAGGAATGATCATTGGCTGGGGTGATTTTCGTATAGGTGGTATGGCATTATGGGGGGATATTTTAGCATTAATTGGTGCACTATTGGCAACAGTATATTGGCTTTTTGGGCAATTTGTACGTGCGAGATTATCATTACTACCATATGCCTTACTTGTGTATGGTTCATCGCTGTTTGCATTGATATTCTATGATTTGTTTTTTTCATATTCTTTCTTCTCATATCAAAAAAGAGATTGGATTGTGTTTATTCTGATCGCTATTATCCCTAATATTCTAGGACACACGATTTTTAATTGGTCAATGAAATACATTAGTGCTACAACCGTATCGATGTTAATTCTTGGTGAACCAGTTGGATCGATGATCTTAGCTTACATCCTGTATCGAGAACGATTAAACATCACACAATGGATCGGTAGTTTTTGCATTTTCCTCGGAATCTTTCTTTATCTTCGTTATCAGTCTGGCCAAAAATTGGAGAATGAAAGTTTTTGATAATAAGAATGAAAAACTTGCAATAGGAACTTTTTTTTTATATAATATTTAACGTTGGTCCTCAGGACTCGCGATGATGTGGAAGGTTGACGACACACCCGGCCCATTTGCCATGGGTGATGACGTGAAATTTTCACTGAGAAATTGTCCGTTAAAAAAATGGGCGTGAAGGAGGGAATTTTATAATGGCAAAACAAAAAATTCGTATTCGTTTAAAGGCTTATGATCACAGAGTATTAGATCAGTCAGCAGCTAAGATTGTAGACACTGCAAAGCGTTCTGGGGCAAAAGTTTCTGGACCAATTCCGTTGCCTACAGAAAAATCAGTATATACAATTCTTAGAGCAGTCCACAAGTATAAGGATTCTCGTGAACAGTTTGAAATGCGTACTCATAAACGCTTGATTGACATTATCAATCCAACACCACAAACTGTAGATTCCTTAATGAGACTTGATCTACCATCTGGTGTAGATATTGAAATCAAATTATAAAAATGATTCAGTGATTGGATATAGGAGGTGGCAAAATGGCCAAAGGAATCTTAGGGAAAAAACTAGGAATGACACAAATCTTTAATGAAGAGGGTAATGTGATTCCCGTAACTGTAGTAGAAGCAGGCCCATGTGTCGTTCTTCAAAAGAAAGACCTTGAAAACGATGGTTATGAGGCTATTCAATTCGGATTTGATGATAAGAAAGAATCAAGAGCTAACAAACCTGAACAAGGTCACGCAAAAAAAGCTGGTACAGCACCTAAGCGCTTCATTCGTGAAATTCGTGGTATGTCCATGGATTTGGAAGTTGGTCAGGAGGTTAAAGCAGATCTATTTACAGAAGGAGAATATGTTGATGTGACAGGTATTTCCAAAGGTAAAGGATTTGCTGGATCAATTAAAAGACATAATCAATCTCGTGGGCCAATGGCACACGGTTCCCGTTATCACAGAGGTCCAGGTTCAATGGGTCCAATTGCTCCTAACCGTGTAGTAAAAGGTAAACCATTACCAGGACGTATGGGTACTGATAAGGTAACGATTCAAAATTTAGAAATTGTCAAAGTTGATGCAGATCGCAACTTATTATTGATTAAAGGTTCTATCCCAGGACCGAAAAATGGTTATGTTATCATCAAAGAATCTGTGAAAAAAGGAAAATAACTTTTGTGAAAGAAAGGAGGATTCGCTATGCCTAAAGTAGCTTTATATAATATGAGCGGTGCTCAAGTAGGTGAATTGGAATTATCTGATGCAATCTTTGGGATTAAGCCAAATGTAGCAGTACTTCATGATGCGGTGCTTATGCAACAAGCTTCTGAACGCCGAGGAACTCATAAAACAAAAGGACGTTCTGAAGTAAGTGGTGGCGGACGTAAACCATGGCGTCAAAAAGGAACTGGACGTGCACGTCAAGGTAGCATTCGTGCTCCACAATGGGTAGGTGGTGGTACAGTATTTGGGCCTACACCTCGTAGCTATGCATACAAATTACCGAAAAAGGTTCGTCGTTTAGCGCTTAAATCTGCGCTTTCATCGAAAGTTCTCGATGCTCAAATGATTGTATTAGACGAGTTAACATTAGCTCAACCCAAAACAAAAGACATGGTTAGCATCTTAAATAACCTAAAAGCAGTTCGCAAAGTCTTGATTGTTGATCGTGATTATAATGATACCATTGCATTATCTGCACGTAATATTCCTGGTGTAAAATTCGTTTCTGTAGAGGGGATTAACGTTCTGGATATTATGAGACATGATCATTTAATCATGACAAAAGAGGCTGTAGCGAAAGTAGAGGAGGTGCTTGCATGATGAAAAATCCACGCGATATCATTAAGCGCCCGGTCATTACTGAAAGATCTACTGAACTAATGGAAGGAAATAAATATGTCTTTGAAGTAGAGATGAAAGCGAACAAGACAGAGATTAAACAAGCGATTGAGGATATTTTTGGCGTAAAGGTTGAGAAGGTCAATACCATTAAAATGCCTGCAAAGCCAAAGCGTTATGGTAGATATAGTGGATATACATCTGCTTGGAAAAAAGCGATCGTTACTTTAACGAAAGATAGTAAACCAATTGAATTATTTGAAGTCTAGTATTCGGAAGTGAAGGAGGGAAATCACAATGGCAATTAAGAAATATAAACCAACGTCGGCTGGCCGCCGTAATATGTCTGTTTCTACATTTGAAGAAATTACTACAGATAAGCCTGAGAAGTCATTATTAGCGCCATTACCTAAAAAGGCTGGCCGTAATAATCAAGGGAAAATCACTGTTCGTCATCATGGTGGCGGTCATAAACGCCAATATCGCATCATTGACTTTAAACGCGATAAAGATGGCATACCAGGTCGTGTTGCTACGATCGAATATGATCCAAACCGTTCTGCAAATATCGCTTTAATCCATTATGTAGACGGTGAGAAAAGATATATTCTAGCACCAAACGGTTTGAAAGTTGGGGATATGATTGAGTCAGGACCCCAATCTGATATTAAAGTAGGAAATGCACTGCCACTAGAGAATATTCCTGTAGGTACTGTCATTCATAATATTGAGCTAAAACCAGGAAAAGGCGGTCAATTAGTACGTGCAGCTGGTGCAGAAGCTCAATTATTAGGTAAAGACGGAGACTATGCGATTATTCGTTTAGGTTCTGGAGAAGTGCGTATGATTCGTAAAGAGTGCCGTGCGACAATAGGTCAAGTAGGTAACCTCGATCACGAAAACGTACGTATCGGTAAAGCAGGACGTAGTCGTTGGTTAGGGAAAAGACCGGTTGTTCGTGGGGTTGTTATGAATCCAAATGATCACCCACATGGTGGTGGTGAAGGTAAAGCGCCAATCGGACGTAAATCTCCAGTTACTCCTTGGGGTAAACCAACCTTGGGTTACAAAACTCGTAAGAAGAATAAAGCTTCTGATAAATATATTGTACGTCGTCGTAATGCCTAATATGATTTTGTAACTTTTATTGATGAAATGACGTTAAAGAGGCTGATCGTGAAGGGAGGTTTTTTTGTGGGTCGTAGTTTGAAAAAAGGGCCTTTTGTCGATGACCATTTAATGAAAAAGGTTGTTGAGCTAAACGAAAAAAATGAAAAGAAAGTCATCAAAACTTGGTCTCGTCGTTCTACCATTTTCCCTGAGTTTGTTGGTCATACGATTGCTGTTTATGACGGACGCAAACATGTACCAGTATATATTACTGAAGATATGGTAGGTCATAAATTGGGTGAATTTGCACCAACTCGTACTTATAAAGGGCATGCGGATGATGATAAGAAGACGAAACGTTAATTGATATTGAGAGGAGGTACAGTAGATGCAAGCTAAGGCTGTGGCTAGATATGTACGGATTGCTCCTCGAAAAGTAAGTCTAGTATTAGACTTAATTAGGGGCAAAGACGTTGGAGAAGCGATTGCAATATTACGTCATACACCAAAAGCAGCTTCACCCGTCATTGAAAAAGTATTAAAATCCGCTCTTGCTAATGCAGAACATAACTATAATATGGATCCAGACAAATTGGTTGTGAAAGAAGCTTATGCCAATCAAGGGCCAACATTGAAACGTTTTCGCCCACGTGCTATGGGCCGTGCAAGCCGAATTAATAAACGTACCAGTCACATTACGGTCGTATTAACAGAGAAAAAGGAGGGATAATTAGTGGGTCAAAAAGTTAGTCCAACAGGGCTTAGGATTGGTATTATTCGCGATTGGGAATCCAAATGGTATGCAGGGAAAGATTATGCAGATCTACTATTAGAAGATGTTCGAATTCGTGAATTCCTAAAGAAGAGATTATATGATGCTGCTGTTCCTACCATTGAAATTGAAAGAGCAGCAAATCGTGTCAATATTACGATTCATACAGCAAAGCCAGGTATGGTCATTGGTAAAGGCGGAGCAGAAGTCGAAGTTCTTCGTCAAGAATTAAGCAAAATGACAGGTAAAAAGGTTCACATCAATATTAGTGAAGTAAAAAATCCTGATCTAAGTGCTCAACTCGTTGCAGAAAATATTGCACAACAGCTAGAAAGACGTATTTCCTTCCGCCGTGCTATGAAGCAGGCAATTCAACGGACAATGCGCGCTGGTGCAAAAGGAATTAAAACAATGGTTAGCGGTCGACTTGGTGGTGCCGAAATCGCTCGTAGTGAAGGCTATAGTGAGGGTACTGTGCCACTTCATACACTTCGTGCAGATATCGATTATGGAACCGCTGAAGCACATACCACATATGGCCGTTTAGGAGTAAAAGTATGGATTTATCGTGGTGAAGTTCTTCCTACGAAGAACAAAGAAGTAAAGGAAGGAGGCAGATAATATGTTGATGCCAAAACGTGTAAAACATCGTAAAGAACATCGTGGCAAAATGCGCGGACGTGCAAAAGGCGGCACGGAAGTTGCATTTGGTGAATACGGATTACAGGCATTAGAGCCTGCTTGGGTAACCAACAGACAAATCGAAGCAGCTCGTATTGCGATGACACGTTATATTAAACGTGGTGGTAAGGTTTGGATTAAGATCTTCCCATCGAAACCAATTACCCAAAAACCTCTCGAAGTTCGTATGGGTAGTGGTAAAGGTTCACCAGAAAAATGGGTTGCAGTTGTAAAACCAGGCAAAATCTTATTTGAATTAGCTGGTGTGTCCGAAGAAGTGGCTCGCGAAGCTATGCGTCTGGCATCTCATAAGCTGCCAATTAAGACCAAATTCGTGAAGCGTGAAGAATTAGGTGGTGATGCTAATGAAAGCTAAAGAGTTCCGTAACATGACCACTGCTGAGATCGAAGAAAAAATCAATTCCTTAAAAGAAGAATTATTTAACCTCCGTTTTCAATTAGCAACCGGTCAATTAGAAAATACAGCACGAATTAAAGAAGTGCGCAAAGCTATTGCCAAAGCAAAAACTGTGATCCGAGAAAGAGAATTAGGCATTCGACAATAATTGAAAGGAGGTTTATTAATCAATGTCTGATCGTAATCAACGCAAAGTTCAAATTGGTAAAGTTGTAAGTGATAAGATGGATAAAACCATCGTTGTAGCTGTTGAAACTTATAAAAAACATCCATTGTACGGAAAACGTATTAAATATACTAAAAAGTTTAAAGCTCATGATGAAAATAACCAAGCTAAAATTGGTGACATTGTAAAAATCATGGAAACTAGACCATTGTCCAAAGATAAGCGTTGGCGCTTAGTTGAAATTGTTGAAGAAGCAGTTATCATCTAATGATAGTGTTAACTTCCGAAGGGAGGGAAAAGAAAAATGATTCAACCACAAACTATTCTAAATGTTGCTGACAACTCTGGTGCGAAAAAATTAATGGCAATCAAAGTACTAGGTGGATCCCACCGTAAATTCGCCAATATCGGAGACGTTATTGTTTGTTCGGTTAAAGAAGCAACGCCAGGCGGTGTTGTTAAAAAAGGTGATGTAGTAAAAGCAGTTATTGTTCGTTCAAAACGTGGTGTTCGTCGTAACGATGGATCTTACATCAAATTTGATGAAAATGCTGCAGTTATTGTGAAAGATGATAAAAGTCCACGTGGAACACGTATTTTTGGACCAGTTGCTCGTGAATTACGTGAAAAGGACTTTATGAAAATAATTTCATTAGCTCCTGAGGTCATCTAATGGGCAAGTCAATGACAAAACAAGGAGGTGCTTAAATTGAAATCCTCAAAACAAGCAAATAAGTTACATGTGAAAAAAGGCGATACTGTTATCGTGATTAGCGGAAAAGATAAAGGGAAAAAAGGACGTGTATTAGCCGCTTTTCCAAAAGAAGGTCGAGTACTTGTTGAAGGTGTGAACCTTGTAAAGAAACATACTCGTCCATCCCAGGCAAATCCTGAAGGTGGTATTATTACACAAGAGGCACCAATTCATTCTTCAAATGTAATGTTAGTTGATCCAAAAACAGGTGAAGTTACACGTGTCGGTCATAAGATTTTAGATAATGGAAAAAAAGTGCGGATTGCAAAAAAATCTGGCGAAGTATTAGATAAGTAGTCAGGTAAAGAAAGGAGGCACAATGAATGGCAGCAAGATTACAAGAAAAATATAAAAACGAAGTTGTCCCAGCATTAATGAAAAAATATAACTATAAATCAGTGATGCAAGTACCACGAATTGAGAAAGTAGTCATTAATATGGGGGTTGGTGAGGCTGTCCAAAATTCTAAAGCATTAGATGGGGCAGTTGCTGATCTAGAGAAAATTGCTGGTCAAAAACCAGTAATCACCCGTGCAAAAAAATCGATCGCTGGCTTTAAAGTGCGTGAAGGGATGCCAATCGGTGTAAAAGTGACATTGCGCGGTGAGCGTATGTATTACTTTATTGATAAATTGTTTAATATTGCTCTCCCTCGTGTGCGTGACTTCCGCGGTGTATCGAACAAAGCTTTTGATGGTCGTGGTAACTATACATTAGGACTAAAAGAACAGCTTGTATTTCCTGAAATCGATTATGATCAAGTGGATAAAGTTCGTGGTATGGACATTGTATTTGTTACAACAGCAAATACCGATGAAGAGGCGCATGAATTATTGGCTCAATTAGGAATGCCATTTGTGAAATAAGTCTTAAGCTGAGGAGGGAAGATCGCGTGGCAAAAAAATCGATGATTGTTAAGCAACGCCGCCCACAAAAATTTAAAGTTAGAGAATATACTCGCTGTGAACGTTGTGGACGACCACATGCAGTAATGCGAAAATTTAAATTATGTCGTATTTGTTTCCGTGAACTCGCATATAAAGGTCAGATTCCTGGCGTTAAAAAAGCAAGTTGGTAAGCCTATTTTAGGAAGGAGGTTTTCTACATGGCGATGACAGATCCAATTGCAGATATGCTAACTCGTATTCGTAACGCTAATCTTGTGCGTCATGAGGTTGTTGAAGTACCAGGATCAAATATCAAACGGCAAATTGCTGAGATCTTAAAACGTGAAGGATTTATTCGCGATGCTGAATATATTGAAGATAATAAACAAGGGATTATCCGCTTGTTCTTAAAATACGGTCCAAATAATGAGCGTGTAATTACTGGTTTAAAACGTATCAGTAAACCTGGGCTAAGGGTGTATGCAAAGACAAATGAAATTCCAAAAGTACTTGGAGGATTAGGAATTGCGATCATCTCCACTTCTCAAGGCCTTTTAACAGATAAAGAGGCTCGCAAGGCAAAAGTTGGCGGGGAAGTAATTGCATACATCTGGTAATAGACTGAAAAACGATTGGAGGTGTAGATATGTCTCGTATAGGTAAAAAACCCATTGAGATTCCAGCAGGTGTGGAAGTAACCATCGATGGAAATAATCAAGTGACTGTTAAAGGTGCCAAAGGTACCTTAACAAGAACTTTTCATAAAGATATGGACATTAAAGTTGAAGGAAATCAAATAATTGTAGAGCGTCCTTCTGATAATAAATTACACCGTGCATTACATGGTACAACACGTAGTATTCTCAACAATTTGATTGAGGGTGTAACAAACGGTTATCAAAAAACGTTAGAACTTGTTGGTGTTGGTTATCGTGCATCCAAGTCGGGAAACAAAGTCGTATTAAACGTAGGTTACTCTCATCCTGTCGAAGTTGTACCTGAAGAAGGAATAGAATTTGATGTTCCGGAGCAAACAAAAATCATTGTAAAAGGTATTGATAAAGAGCGTGTTGGCGCTGTTGCAGCAAAGATTCGCTCAATCCGTGAACCAGAGCCATATAAAGGGAAAGGTATTCGTTACCAAAATGAGTACATTCGTCGTAAGGTTGGTAAGACTGGTAAATAATCTCTACAGTTGAACCGAAGGGAGTGAATCTAGTTTGATTAATAAAGTTGATAAAAATAAAATACGTAAAAGAAGACACTTACGTATTCGTAAAAACATCGTAGGAACTGCTGAACGTCCGCGTTTAAATGTCTTCCGTTCAAATAAGCATATTTATGCACAAATCATCGATGACGTTACTGGTGCAACTTTAGTATCTGCTTCAACATTAGACAAAGAATTAAAGGATAAAGTTGAAAATGGCGGTTCTGTTGAAGCAGCAAAACTTGTCGGTGATCTTATTGCAAAACGTGCCTTAGATAAGAATATTGAAAATGTTGTTTTTGACCGTGGTGGTTACTTATATCATGGCCGTATTCAAGCACTCGCGGAGTCCGCTCGTGAGGCTGGTCTTAAGTTTTAATCGTTGATAAAGGAGGGAAACACATGCGTATTGACCCAAATACACTTGATCTTCAAGAAAAGGTTGTTGCGATTAACCGTGTTGCAAAGGTTGTAAAAGGTGGTCGCCGTTTTAGTTTTAGTGCCTTAGTTGTTGTCGGTGATAAGAATGGTTGGGTTGGAGCTGGAATTGGTAAAGCAGCTGAAGTACCTGATGCCATTCGTAAAGGGATTGAAGATGCAAAGAAAAACCTAATTCATGTACCATTAGTTGGGACAACAATACCACATAGCATTACAGGCATTTTTGGCGCAGGTAAGGTGTTTCTAAAGCCTGCTGCTGAAGGTACTGGAGTTATTGCCGGTGGTCCAGTTCGTGCGGTTCTTGAATTAGCGGGAATCGATGATATTTTAAGCAAATCTCTTGGTTCTTCTAATGCAATAAACATGGTAAAAGCGACTCTTGATGGACTTAACCGTTTGAAACGTGCAGAAGAGGTTGCAAAACTACGTGGTAAATCCGTAGAAGAATTGTTAGGATAGGAGGGACTCGTAATGAAAAAGCTTCAAATTACCCTCAAGCGAAGTTTAATTGGACGCCCAGAAGCTCAACGTAAGGTAGTCAAAGCTTTAGGGTTACGCAAACTTAACCAAACAATTGTGCAGAATGACAATCCTGCAATTCGAGGAATGGTTAATAAAGTAAACCACTTAGTAGAAGTTATTGAGGTTGATGAATAATTTTATTTAGGTACTAGGAGGTGAAACCATGAAATTACATGAATTAAAACCAGCGGTTGGTGCACGCCATACACGCAAACGTGTTGGTCGAGGTATCGCTTCAGGAAACGGTAAAACTGCTGGACGTGGTCATAAAGGTCAAAATGCGCGTTCAGGCGGCGGGGTTCGTCCAGGTTTTGAAGGTGGTCAAAACCCATTGTATCGTCGTTTGCCAAAACGTGGTTTTACAAATCCAACACGTAAAGAGTATGCGATTGTGAATCTTGATGTTTTAAATCGTTTTGAAGCAGGTACAACGGTAACTCCTGAATTATTACAGGAAAAAGGATATGTAAAGCAAGTTAAAGATGGTGTGAAGATTTTAGGAAACGGAGATTTAAATGTACAGCTAACCGTGAAGGCTCACAAGTTCTCAGAATCTGCAATTGAGAAAATTGCTGCTGCTGGCGGTAAAACTGAGGTGATCTGATGTTTAATGCGATCTCCAATATTTTTCGGATTCGCGACTTGCGTAGGAAGATCATCTTTACCCTTCTTATGCTGGTCGTCTTCCGTATTGGAAGTTTTATTCCTGTACCTAATATTAATACAGAAGTATTAGCTTCTCTAACGGAAAGGGACATATTTGGATTTCTTAATACTTTTTCCGGGGGAGCGCTTCAGAATTTCTCCATTTTTGCTATGGGTATTATGCCTTACATTACCGCATCCATTATCGTCCAACTATTAAGTATGGACGTAATTCCTAAATTTGCGGAGTGGGCACGTGAAGGAGAAAATGGTCGGAGAAAATTAGCTCAAATAACCCGTTATGGAACGGTTGTTCTTGGATTCATTCAAGCAATCGGATTGTCCATCGGATTTAATAATTTCTATGGACGTCAATTAATTATTGACCCTGGTTTTCTGACTTACCTGCTTATTGCAATTACGTTAACTGCAGGAACAGCTTTTTTAATGTGGTTAGGAGAACAGATCACAGAGAATGGTATTGGTAACGGAATTTCGATTATCATTTTTGCAGGAATCGTTGCAAGGATTCCTGACAGTGTTATTACAATTTATCAAACTCAGTTTAAGTCTGCCAGTGATCAACTTTTCTTGCATATTATCAAAGCTCTCTTAATCTTACTTGCAATTGTTGTTATTATTGCAGGGACCATTTATGTATATCAAGGTATAAGAAAAATTCCTGTTCACTATACAAAACGGGTTGTTGGTAGAAAGATGTATGGTGGTCAATCCACCCATATTCCATTTCGTATCAACTCTGCAGGGGTTATTCCAGTAATCTTTGCACTTTCTTTGTTAATGTTCCCATCAACAATCGCAAGTTTTTGGAGAGGAAATAAGGTTGCAGATTGGTTTATCCAGCACTTTAACTATGCTGATCCTTTCGGGGCTTTTCTTTATGTGATATTAATTATTGGTTTTACGTATTTCTATACTTTTGTACAGATTAATCCAATACAGTTAGCTGATAACATGAAAAAAAATGGTGGATATATCCCGGGGGTAAGACCTGGTAAAACTACAGCGGAATACATTACAAAAGTACTGAATCGGATTACATTGACAGGCGCTATTTTCTTAGCAGCGATTGCGATTTTACCAGTCATCTTTACCGCAGCAACAGATCTTCCTCAATCTGTTCGAATCGGGGGTACATCATTATTGATTGTCATTGGTGTTGCTCTTGATCTCATGAAACAGATTGAAACCCAATTAGTCAAGCGTCATTATGATGGATTTATGAAACGCTAACTTAATTCGGACGAATAATCGAGCTTGATCTAAGTTGATGGAGGGATGTTTTTTGAATATCGTGCTCATGGGTTTACCTGGTGCAGGTAAAGGGACCCAAGCGGAACGGATCGTTGACGAATTCCAAATCCCACATATTTCAACTGGAGATATGTTTCGAAGTGCCATTAAAGAAGGCACTCCATTAGGTTTGGAAGCAAAATCCTACATGGACAAAGGATTATTAGTCCCCGATGAAGTCGTCATAGGTATTGTTCGCGAACGTTTGGGTAATGATGATTGTAAAAATGGATTTCTTTTGGATGGCTTTCCACGTACAGTAGAACAAGCAAAAGCATTGGATCATATGTTAGAAGAACTAGATAAGAAGATTGATCATGTCATCTATATAGAAGTGGAGAAAGATCATCTATTAAAACGACTTACAGGACGTAGAATTTGCCGCCAATGTGGTGCAACATATCACTTAGTTTATCATCCGCCGAAACAAGAAGGTGTTTGTGATAAATGCGGTGGCGAGCTTTATCAACGGGATGATGATAAAGAGGAAACTGTTGCAACTCGTTTAGAAGTAAATATGTCACAAACTGAACCGTTATTGAAATATTATAATGATAAAAAAGTATTAAGAATCATTGATGGAAACCAAGATATTGATAGAGTGTTTTACTCGATAAAAGAATTGTTGAGAGGTCAGGCGTAATGATCATACGTAAATCCGATTATGAAATTGACCTGATGCGGATCGCTGGACGAATCGTTGCACAAACTCATCAAATTTTATCAAAGCATATTCGTCCAGGAATCACGACAAAAGAACTGGATAAAATTGCTGAGGACTTTATTCGGAGTCAAGGTGCTATTCCTTCTTTTTTAGGTTATGGTGGCTTTCCAGCTAGTATTTGTACTTCAGTGAATGACGAATTGGTTCATGGTATACCGGGCGACCGTGTATTAAAAGAAGGCGATATTTTAAGTATTGATATCGGAGCTGACTATAAGGGATATCATGGTGACTCTGCTTGGACATATGCCGTTGGTAAAATAAGCGATGAAGCGGCAAAACTTCTAAAAGTTACAGAAGAGTCTCTATATAAGGGTTTGGAGAAAGCAACTCCGGAATATCGCTTATCCGATATCTCTCATGCGATTCAACAACATGTGGAAGCACATGGATATTCAATCGTTCGAGAATATGTCGGTCATGGTATTGGATCAAATTTACATGAAGACCCGCAAATACCCAATTATGGCCCTCCTAATCACGGCCCTCGACTAAAGCCTGGTATGGCTTTAGCGATTGAACCAATGGTGAATGCCGGCGAACGTTATGTAAAAACTTTAGCCGATCGTTGGACAGTAGTCACACAAGATCATTCATTATGTGCTCATTTTGAACATACGATTGTGATTACAAAAGACGGTCATGAAATCCTCACAAAACTATAGGAGGTTTTATGAACGAGGTCGAACATAGCTTTCAAATTGGTGAAATCGTAGAGGTAACTCAAGGTCGTGAAAAGGGGAAGTTTGGTATTGTATTAGGGTTTGAACAAGATCGGTTACTTATCGCCGATGGTGATAAAAGAAAATTTGATAAGCCGAAGAAAAAAAATATTCGTCATGTGAGAACAACTGGATATATTTCAAAGGAAGCTGTTCGCGCATTTCAAGAAACAGGAAAAGTTTCTAATGCGAAGATGAGATATATTATTCAAGATTTTCTCGCGAATCACTTGAATCAGAATGTTGAGGAAGATATGAAAGGAGAGTGAACCATGGCCAAAGAAGATTTAATCGAAGTGGAAGGTACCGTTATCGAACCATTACCTAATGCGATGTTTCGTGTTGAGTTAGAAAATGGTCATAAAGTTCTGGCACATGTATCAGGTAAGATTCGTATGCATTTTATTCGTATTCTACCTGGAGATAAAGTAACTGTCGAATTATCTCCCTACGATTTAACAAGAGGTAGAATAACTTATCGTTTTAAATAAATCGGATGATAAGTAAGCATTTTGTTCTTCTTTTCACTTAAGGAGGTTATAAGAATGAAGGTTAGACCATCCGTGAAGCCGATTTGCGAAAAATGTAAAGTCATTCGACGTAAAGGCACAGTTATGGTAATTTGTGAAAATCCAAAACATAAACAAAAACAAGGTTAATTAAGGAGGTGTACAAATGGCACGTATCGCAGGTGTAGACTTACCTCGTGACAAACGAGTAGAAGTTGCATTGACCTATATTTTTGGAATAGGACGTCCTACTTCAAATAAAATCTTAAGTGAGACTGGGATCAACCCAGATACTCGTGTTCGTGATTTAACAGAAGATGAAGTGGCAAAATTACGTGAGTACATTGACAAAAATATTAAGGTTGAGGGAGATCTTCGACGTGAAGTGGCACTTAATATTAAGCGCCTGATTGAAATTGGTTCATATAGAGGTATTCGTCATCGTCGTGGTCTTCCTGTTCGTGGTCAAAGAACAAAAACCAATGCACGTACACGTAAAGGTCCACGTCGTACTGTAGCAAATAAGAAGAAGTAAGGAGGGATTAGACGATGGCTAAAAGAAAAACAACTACACGTACAAAAAGACGTGATCGAAAAAATATTGAACATGGTATCGCCCATATTCAGTCTACATTTAATAATACGATTGTAACAATTACTGACCCACATGGTAATGCCATTTCCTGGAGCAGTGCGGGAGCTCTTGGTTTCAAAGGTTCAAGAAAGAGCACTCCATTCGCTGCACAAATGGCAGCAGAAGCAGCAGCCAAAAGTGCAATGGAACATGGTCTAAAGACTGTTGAAGTACTTGTTAAAGGACCTGGTTCAGGTCGTGAAGCGGCAATTCGTTCATTACAAGCAGCTGGCCTTGAAGTGAGTGTAATCAAAGATGTAACACCTATTCCACATAACGGTTGTAGACCACCAAAGCGCCGTCGCGTGTAATGAATTCATAATAGATGTATATATTACCTAAATTTGTAAATAATAATTAAGGTAACCTAGGGTAAGTATGTCTCTCAACAAGATTGACTTCTTAGAATAAAGCAAAAAAACTTGGTATCACCGTGATTCTTTCTTTGTACTTTACCCTCGAATAACCGTGGATGCCATTTGAAATGGACGTTTTGAAGGAGGGTTTGAATTTATGATAGAAATCGAAAAGCCTAGAATTGATGTCGTCGAACTTAGCGAAGATTCTACTTATGGAAAATTTGTGGTAGAACCATTAGAGCGAGGATATGGTACGACATTAGGCAATTCCTTAAGGAGGATCTTATTATCTTCTTTACCTGGAGCAGCAGTGACCTCTATTCAAATTGATGGAGTACTGCATGAATTTTCTACGATTCCTGGGGTTGTTGAAGATACGACCGAAATTATTCTCAACTTAAAGAAACTTTCTTTAAAAATTCATTCCGATGAAGAGAAGATTTTAGAGATTGAAGCTGATCATGGTGGAGAGATTACAGCAGGAGATATCCGCGCAGACAGTGATGTGGAGATACTTAATCCTGATCTTCACATTGCAACGGTTGAAGATAATGCCCGTTTTTATATGAAAATGCGTGCGAACCGAGGCCGTGGATACGTACCTGCTGATCGCAATAAAGGCGAGGAACAGATGATTGGAGTCATCCCTATCGATTCGATTTATACTCCAATTACTCGCGTAAACTTTTCCGTGGATAATACTCGTGTTGGACAAGTTACGAACTATGACAAACTTACATTAGAAGTTTGGACAAATGGTAGTATACGACCAGAAGAGGCGGTAAGTTTGGGTGCTAAAATTCTAACCGAACACCTCAATCTCTTCGTTGGGTTAACAGAAGAAGCACAAGAAGCGGAAATCATGGTTGAAAAAGAAGAGGACCAAAAGGAAAAGGTACTCGAAATGACCATTGAAGAACTCGATCTTTCTGTCCGTTCCTACAATTGTCTAAAACGTGCAGGAATAAATACGGTTCAAGAATTAACCACAAAAACGGAAGATGACATGATGAAAGTTCGAAATCTTGGTCGTAAGTCACTTGAAGAAGTGAAACAAAAATTAAGCGAACTAGGTTTAGGACTACGAAAAGAAGAATAGATTGCATGGAAGAAGGAGGGACAAGGAATGCCAAAAAGAAAGCTAGGACGTAATACGGCTGCTCGTAAAGCATTATTCCGTGATTTGGTAACAGATTTATTCATCAATGAGAGAATTGAAACAACTGAATCAAAGGCAAAAGCTGTTCGTTCTATCGCTGAGCAACTGATTACATTAGCAAAACGTGGTGACTTACATGCACGTCGTCAAGTTGCTGCTTATGTAAGAAAGGAACTTGCTGATGTAGAAACGAAGCAAGATGCGATTCAAAAATTATTCAGTGATATTGCACCACGTTATGCTGAACGTCAAGGAGGATACACTCGTATTTTAAAACTTGGTCCTCGCCGTGGAGACGCTGCACCAATGGTATATTTAGAATTAGTAGAATAGTTTTTAAAAAAGGGTGAGGGCAGAATCTATTCTGAGATTCTGATTCATACCCTTTTTTTTTTACTAGAGAGGAAAGTGAAACTTTAAGAAATCAATGGCGGGGTCTGGAGGAAAATGGGATGGAGCCAATCATTCAAATTAAAGATCTTACTTTTCGCTATCCCCATTCGAAAGAAGAAATTTTAAAAAATATCACATTAGATTTCTATAAAGGTCAATTTATTGCCGTATTAGGGCCAAACGGCTCGGGAAAATCAACTCTAGCAAAACTTTTAACAGGAATACTTCAACCAGAGAAGGGTTCAGTAATTGTTAATGGTAAGTTAATCCAAGATGAGGAAGATGTTTGGCAGGCACGAAAAACGATTGGTATTGTCTTTCAAAATCCCGATAATCAGATTGTGGCAACAACAGTTGAAGATGACGTAGCCTTTGGTCTCGAAAATCAGGGAATTCCTCCAGCGGAAATACGAATTCGAGTGGATGAGGCATTAACAAAACTGGGTCTTATCGATTATAAACAAATGGAACCTCATTATTTGTCGGGAGGGCAAAAACAAAAAGTAGCCATTGCAGGAATCTTAGCAATGAAACCAAATGTGATTATTTTTGATGAAGCAACTTCAATGCTTGATCCTCAGGGAAGAAAAGAGGTCATCGAAACCGCGAGAAAATTAAATGAAACGGAAAGAATCACAGTGATTCATATCACTCATTTTTTACAAGAAACGATTTTTGCAGATCGAGTAATTGTATTAAACGAGGGTAAGATTTTTTTTGATGGTACACCTGAGGAAATCTTTGCTCATAGTCAAACGTTAAAAGAGATTGGTTTAGATGTTCCACTCCCAGTTGAATTATCCGATCGTCTAAGAAACAGAGGCATACCCATCGGAGAAATTGTAAATGAAGAGGAGCTCATTAGAAAGTTATGGACATTCATTTAGATCAAGTTTCGTTAACCTATATGAAGGGCACACCGTTTGAGCGACTAGCATTAAAGCCTTTAAAGCTTACAATCAAAAGTGGGATGATTACAGGTATCATTGGACATACAGGGTCTGGTAAATCTTCTCTTATCCAATTGATCTCAGGCCTAATTCAACCAACAACAGGAACAGTGAGTATGAATGGCTTCGAATGGTCTTCAATGAAAAAGAAAACATCGATCGATTTAAGAAAAAAAATTGGCGTCGTTTTCCAATACCCAGAGTATCAGCTATTTGAAGAGACGGTTGAAAAAGATATCGCTTTTGGCCCCAAAAATTTTGGATTTAAAGAAGAAGAGATCGATCAATTTGTAAGAGAAGCAATGGAATTGGTAGGGCTTCCATACAATCAATATGCTCACCGTTCTCCCTTTGAGTTAAGCGGTGGTCAAATGCGAAGAGTGGCAATTGCAGGAGTCATTGCATTTCAACCTGAGATTTTGATTTTAGATGAACCAACTGCTGGATTGGATCCTAGAGGTAGAAAAGAGATTTTAGAGATAGTGAAGAGATTACACCTAGAGAGAAAAATGACAACGATTTTTGTTACCCATAGTATGGATGAAGTCGCCAATCTAGCTGACCAGTTAATCGTCTTGAGTGATGGAAGAGTCGTTTATTATGGAAGTCCAAAAGAAGTTTTTCAGCAGGTTGATTTACTTCGACAAATTGGTCTTGATGTTCCAGAGATAACGAAATTCATTCAAAAATTGAATCAAAGATTGGAGCATCCGATACCATTGGATTGTTATTCGTTGGATGAATTAGAAGAACAGATTGTAATGAGGTTAAAAAAGGGGAAAGAAACATGAGTTTCTCTGAATATTTAACAATTGGGCAGTATATTCCAACTCACTCGTTTTTACATCGATTAGATCCTCGAAGTAAATTACTTTTTGTATTTATTTATATAATTGTTGTTTTTTTCATTCGCGATTATTGGGGATATTTGCTTCTTTTTTTATTTATATTGGTGGGTATGATCATCTCAAAGATTCCGTTCTCTTACTATTGGAAAGGACTTATTCCAATTTTAGGATTGATTTTATTTACGATCATTCTTCATCTAACGATGACAAAAGGCGGGGCGATCTATTTTCAATGGAAATGGTTTACAATCTATGAGAATGGTGTATATCAGGCAGGTTTTGTTTCTATACGTCTACTCCTACTTGTGTTTGTTGCAACGATGCTAACACACACCACTTCACCCATTGATTTAACGATGGGGTTAGAAAAATTAATGCTTCCCCTAAAAAAATTCAGAGTACCTGTTCATGAGTTAGCATTAATGATGTCCATTTCCCTACGATTTATCCCCACCTTATTGGATGAGACCGAAAAGATTATAAAAGCACAAAAGGCAAGAGGAGCGAATTTTGAAACAGGGCCGATTCATCGAAGACTTCTTACGATGGTATCAATCGTGATTCCATTACTAATTAGCGCTTTTAAACGGGCTGATGAACTAGCGACAGCAATGGAAGCAAGGGGATACCGAGGAGAAAAAGGTAGAACGAGGTTAAGGACTATTACGTTCTCTTGGAGAGATTTGCTCTTTTTTTTGGTTTTTGGTTTTGTTTTAATTTTACTATGGTTTCTAAGGAATTGAGAATGAAAGATGGAAAGAAATATTAAATTAGAATTGAGCTATGATGGTACGAAGTTTCATGGATTTCAAGTACAACCCAACCAAAGAACGGTACAATCTGAAATCGAAAAGGCGATTAAAGAGCTTACTGGCTTTTCCGTGAATTTAATTGCTTCTGGGAGAACAGATGCAGGAGTCCATGCACGAAAACAGGTTTGTAATTTTATTACCCATTCTTCCATTCCAATAGCGAAATGGCCGAATGCACTGAACTCGATCTTACCTGATGATATTATCGTATTTTCAGCTGAGGAAAAACCATTACAATTTCACTCGCGTTACGATGTAAAGAGAAAGACTTATCGTTACACGATTTACAATGACCGTTTTATCGATGTTTTTAAACGTCATTATAGTTGGCATCTGCCATATTCTCTTAATATCAGCGAAATGGTCGAAGCAAGCCACTATTTCTTAGGAGAGCATGATTTTACTTCTTTTTCTTCTGCTAGAACAGAGGTTAAGAACAAAGTACGGACAATCTACCAGTTTGATATTTGGAAAGAAGGCAAAGAGATTTATTTTCAGATTACTGGAAATGGTTTTCTCTACAATATGGTTCGAATCATTGTTGGTACGATTGTAGAAATTGGTAGAGGTAGAATGGAAAAAGAACAGATTCTTCGTTTGTTTGAAGAAAAAGACCGGACATTATCTGGATTAACTGCACCACCACAAGGCTTAGTCCTTTGGGATGTGATTTACTAAACAACAGGACCTTGCGTATAAAAAGTGTTTGACTCTGAATTTTAGATATAGTATTATATTCTTTGGTACTTTAACAAGTATTTAGCCCCGGTTTTAAAGATAAAGGTTTATTTGATTTCAAAAATGTAAATGATCTTGATAAGTGAATAATCTAGGAGGGAAAATGATGCGCACTACCTACATGGCAAAGCCAAATGAAGTTGAGCGTAAATGGTATATCATCGACGCTGAAGGTAAGACACTTGGCCGCTTAGCATCTGAAGCAGCACGTATCCTTCGCGGTAAACATAAACCACAATATACTCCTCATGTAGATACAGGAGATTTTGTGATTATCATTAATGCGGATAAAGTTGTTTTAACAGGAAAGAAATTGCAACAGAAAAAATACTATCGTCATTCTGGTTATCCAGGTGGATTAAAAGTGACTGTTGCAGCTGATATGCTGAAAAATAAACCAGAACGTATGGTTGAATTAGCTGTAAAAGGGATGCTGCCACATAATAGTTTAGGTCGTAAACAAGGAATGAAATTAAAAGTTTATGCAGGCGCAGAACATCCACATCAAGCACAAAAACCAGAAGTTTGGGAAATCAGAGACTTAAAATAGGGAGGTATAGCTGGTGGCACAAGTACAATACTACGGTACAGGTCGTCGTAAACATTCCGTAGCTCGTGTACGTTTAGTACCTGGCGATGGTCAGATTATCATTAATAAACGTCATCTTGATGATTATTTCGGATTAGAAACTTTAAAATTAATCGTGAAGCAACCATTAGTAGCAACGGATACGTTAAATTCTTATGATGTATTAGTCAATGTACATGGTGGAGGATATACAGGACAAGCAGGTGCAATTCGTCATGGTATTGCACGTGCTCTATTAAAAGTAGAACCTAACTTCCGTGGCACCTTAAAGAAGGCAGGGTTCTTAACTCGTGACCCACGAATGAAAGAGCGCAAGAAATACGGTCTTAAAGCTGCTCGTCGTGCACCACAATTCTCTAAACGTTAATATTCCATTATGCATAAGCACCCGAAAGAATTGGGTGCTTTTTGTCATATTTCCCTAACTCGTCCCATAAAAATAGAAGGACAAGGAAAAGTGTTTGGTATATGGGAGGAGTTCAAATGTGGGGTAAAATAAAAGAGCAAATACAGGCCATTGGTATAATAAAGATCATTAGTTTTATTGCAGCGATTTTTTTATTAATACTACTTATGTTTAACGATCTCCCCTTAAATGAATCTTGGCCTGTTTGGAATCTACCATTATCAGGGAAAATCATTATCTTAGACCCAGGTCATGGTGGTGTAGATGGCGGGGCAGTGAGTGACAGCGGATTAGTAGAGAAAGATATTACGTTAAACATCTCAAAGTATTTACAAGATTATCTCAATGAAGCAGGAGCACTTGTCATAATGACAAGAGAGAAAGATGTTGATCTAGCAGACAAAGAGACAAAAGGAATAGCAAAAAGAAAATTGGAAGATTTACAGAATCGAGTACGCCTTGTGAATGACAGTATGGCTGACTTTTTTATTAGTATTCATCTTAATAGCATTCCATCAGATCGTTGGCATGGTGCCCAAACCTTTTATTATCCTATCCGCGAAGAGAATGAGAAAATGGCAAAACTGATTCAACAAGAAATTATGAAAAGTTTGAAAAACACGGACCGTATCCCTTTGCCAAGAAACGATATTATGGTTTTAAAATATGTTGATACTCCATCTGTTTTAGTGGAAGCTGGTTTTTTGTCTAATCCAAATGAAGCCCAATTATTAGGTACAAAAGAATATCAAAAGAAAGTCGCATTCGCAATTTATCAAGGAATATCAAAGTATTATGCAATGGAGGAGCCGGAAAGAGAGTCAGTAAAATAAATAAAATATTTTTAAATTTATGCTATAATAATGGTGATTTTATAAATTTCTCTTGCAATATAGATAAAATGGGGTGTCAAAATGATTACGAAGGAACAAATACTTGAGGCGCTAAAAGGGGTCGAAGATCCTGAGATTCACCGCAGTGTTGTTGAACTTGATATGGTTCGTAATATCGTCGTTGATGGCGATAGAGTTAGTTTAGAAATTGTTTTAACGATTCAAGGGTGTCCTTTAAAGGTAAATATCGAAAAAGATGTAGAAGATGCGATAAAAGCGCTTGGGGCCAAAGAAGTAGATATAACATTTGGCTCAATGACTGATGAAGAACGTGCAGCTTTGGCAAAAAAATTACAGGGACCAAAGAATACAGTTTCTTTAACACCACAACAAGGATCACCATTACTAAGAAGTGATTCGAAAACGAAATTTATTGCCATAACCAGTGGAAAAGGCGGGGTTGGTAAATCTACAGTTTCTGTCAACTTGGCGGTCGCTCTAGCCAGAGCAGGTAAGAAAGTTGGACTCATTGATGCCGATATTTACGGTTTTAGTGTACCAGATATGATGGGGATCGAGATCAAACCTACGGTAATCGATAATCTGATTCTACCTGTAGAACGCTTTGGTGTTCAGGTGATGTCGATGGGATTTTTTGTACCAGATAATTCTCCAGTAATATGGCGGGGACCCATGTTAGGAAAGATGTTGAAAACATTTTTTGATGAAGTTCATTGGGATGATTTAGATTACATGATCTTAGATTTACCACCAGGAACTGGCGATATGGCACTTGATGTTCATAACACCATTCCCCAAAGCAAAGAAATCATTGTGACAACACCACATGCAACTGCTGCCTTTGTAGCAGCTAGAGCAGGTACAATGGCTTTAAAAACAAATCATGAAGTTTTAGGCGTTGTTGAGAATATGTCTTTTTATGAGTGTTCAAATGGAGAAAAGGCTTACATCTTCGGTAAAGATGGCGGTAAAAAACTAGCTGAGGAGTTAGATACTGAGTTGCTTCTTCAAATCCCATTAGGGGCTCCCTTAAGGGATGATGAGGATGAATTTGCTCCATCTGTTTATCCACAAGGAAGTGCTACAGGCGAACTTTATCAACAACTAGCCCAAAAAGTGATTGAAAAAGCTTAATATGAACAGATAAAAGGGCAGACCTAATGGTCAGCCCTTTCTCATGGTTTGCCAAAATGGGCAGTAACTATTATTTTGATCCTTCCTGTTTATCTTTAGGGCCACCTTCTCCTTGATCCTTTTGTCCTTCTTTTTTCGGTTTTAAAGCCTCTTCATTTGCTTTTTTCATTAATTTCAGAAGATCTTCTTGAAAAAGTGGACTTTCTAACGACTCCTTGATCACCATCATCATCTGTTTTCGATAGGTATTTGATTTTAAAAGTTCAAGGATCATTTTTTGATATTCAGGATCGTTCATGGTCTCAAGTAACATTTTTCGATATTCTGGATCTTTCATTAGATCCTTCATCAAACCTTCGTTTTCTTTTTTCAATGCTTTTCCCAATTGTGAAGTGAATGTAGGATCATTATACATTTCTTTTAATTTCATTATATTATCATTAGATAGAAATTCATTTTGAATGATTTTTTTTACCTCTTCATCACCTAAAGCTAACTTTTTATTTCCGCCAACTGAGGTTCCACTAGCCGCTTCTTTTATCGCTTTTTTTCCCTCGTCTGTTTGGAGGATATCGATCACCATTTGTTTCATTTCTTTATAATTTGGAGATGAAGAGGGTGATTTTACCGCATTACATCCACTGAAAAAAAGACTAATCAATAACATAAGAAGAAATATCTGAGATAATATTTTCTTTTTCATCATCAATAACTTCCTTCCATTTCGATTCATCCATTTTAGCTAATTCATTCTTTTTGTTATTAGCTAATATGTGATGAATGATGTCTGTTTATCCATTAAGAATGAAACAAGAAAATAATCTCATACTAAAATGGAAGGAGGCTTTACATATGGATGATAAAACAAAACAGATTCATATACATGAGGTTAAAGATATCATTGAAGAAGAAACAAGAAGCCAATTTCTGCAAAAGAGTGCCATAAACAAATACTTGCTAAAGGATCAACCAATAGGTTTGGAGAAGAATTCAGCGTATTTGGGGGTTAACCCAGAACAAATAGTTTATTCCTACACCTTTGACCAACTAAATGAAACAAGTACCTATGAAAAAATCGCTCAAGCTATGAAAAATAGGGAAGTAAAAAAAGCGATCATTCATAGTGATTTAGCGATTGAAGGAATTACACGAATTATAAAAGAAGCCGAGGTATATCATATTCCCTTTACCATCGTTAAGGACCCAGCATTTAAGGGAGATGTCGGATTAGAATTGATACGCTAAATTACTCGATTTCGGATGTTTCTATTTTCGCATTGGCGATTAATTGTGATACCGTTACAAATTCATATCCTTGTTTTTTTAATTGATCAATGATAATGGGTAAAGCTTCATGCGTCTGCTTACATGAATCGCTGGCATGCATTAAAACGATATCCCCTGGATGAGCCCGTTTTAGGACTCGATTAATAATTTCATCAACACCTGGATTCATCCAGTCCCGTGAGTCTGTATCCCATTGGATAACCGTATATCCTAACCGATCGGCTATTTTTAATACTCGACTATCAAAGTCTCCATTTGGAGTGCGTATTAATGTCGGCTTTTGGTTTGTAAGCTCTTTTAAAATCAATTCTGCTTTTAGAATTTGGTTTTCAATTTCCTGATCGGTTAATTCACTGTAGTTCACGTGTTTGTGGCCATGGCTACCAATCTCATATCCACTATCAACTATTCGTTTTACAATTTTAGGATGATCCTCACTCCAAGGGGACGATAAGAAGAAAGTGACTTTGCCCTTTAGTCCTTTTTGTTCTAGAATATCTAGTATGGGTTCAGGTCTTTTTTCACCCCAACTGATATCAAACGTTAGAGCAATTTGTTTCTTTTCAGTTTGTACATTGTAGATGGCTTTGGTTCCCCCATTTGAAAAAACACTGATATTTTCCCGTTCTGAATAAACAATACCTATCGTAAAGAAAAAAGCGGTAAGAATCACCATAAATTGCTTAAATTTTTTTCCGCTAAAAATCCATATAAACTTCATCGATTACACACCCCCTGTCCTATTTCTTTCACACTAAATATGTATGCATGATAGTCAGGGATATGTTATGATACTTCAAGTGATACAAAAAAGAGCAAATTATGTT
Organism: Tepidibacillus fermentans; assembly: GCF_004342885.1. NCBI lineage: Bacteria > Bacillati > Bacillota > Bacilli > Caryophanales > Bacillaceae > Tepidibacillus > Tepidibacillus fermentans. Next base: position 1,246 of record NZ_SMAB01000012.1, on the reverse strand, counting down.
ATGATAATTTCTGTATAAGAGGTGAACTTACTTGATCCAATCGTTTTGGCAGGCATTATTAAACATAAAAAAACAACTTTATTTTGCAATGTTCTTATTTATCATAGGAATAATCATTGGTTATCTATTTCTCGATCAAAACCATCCGATGATCCAAGATATTTTAAAACAAATAGGATCCATTGCCGAAAAAGTTAAGGAAAAAAATAGTTTATTTTTTATGATTCGAACCATTTTTTTAAATAATTTTTTTATCGGACTTTTAATGATTCTAAGTGGTATTCTCTTTGGTCTTTATCCGATGGTAAATTTAATGGTACAAGGGATTATGATTGGCTTTTTAATCAAATTTTTATTTCAACAAGGTAAGACGATTGGATTTGTATTAATGGGAGTTCTACCTCATGGTATTTTAGAAATTCCTGCAATTCTTATTGCCGGTGCCTTTGGAATAAAATTAGGTTTTTCTGTGATTCAATGGATTGGAAGGTTAATTAGTAGGAGAACAGAGAATATCGCTGAGGATTTTTGGTACACACTTAAACAGGTTCCAATTATTATTTTTGGATTAGCAATTCTATTATTTATTGCAGCAATGATTGAAAGTACATTAACAGTATATTTATTACAAACGGTTTACCATTAATTTTTTATATTTTTGATAGATAGAAGGAGTGGTATATGTGAAAGTCAACGTAGAATGGAAAGGAAATATGGCATTTGAAGGGAAAGGAGATTCTGGGCATTCTGTTTTGCTCGATGCAGCACCGCAAGTAGGTGGCCAAAATCAGGGACCGCGGCCAATGGAAACATTATTATTTGCATTAGGTGGGTGTACCGGTATGGACGTGGTTTCCATTTTAAAGAAAATGCGTCAGGAGATTGAAACTTTTCATATGGAGATTACAGGGGATCGTGCTTCAGAACATCCAAAACGTTACACTAAAATCAACGTCCATTATGATCTTACAGGTCCAAATTTAAATGAAGAAAAAGTGAGAAAAGCGATTAAGCTGACTCAAGAAACTTACTGTTCTGTATCAAAATCATTAAATGCGGAAGTAACATATAGTTTTTCGATAAATGGAAAGAAGTTTGAGCCAACTATATAACCAATTCCTTAGAAAAAAATACCTCATTTTTGAGGTATTTTTCAGACTGTCGACAAACCCCAACTCAAATGCTTCATTTGAGTTGGGATTTGTCTTTTTTTGCTCATCATTTTCTAAGATTCTTATCTTATTTA
>NZ_SMAB01000011.1 GCF_004342885.1 Tepidibacillus fermentans | reverse complement strand
ATCTACCTAGGGGAACTCTCAAATACCGATTACGCTTACATAATATATTTGTATATATTTGTAAAAAATTTCTCCCACAAAAACTTGACACAAACCCCAATTAGTGCCCTTTTTTCTTTCTCCTTTCATTATGCTAAAATGATAGCTATAATGATCGAGATATGATTGAATTAGCAGGTTTAGGTGTTTCCATGGGAAATGCACGCCTTGAGATAAAAGCGATTGCTGATTATGTGACCAAAACGAATAATGACCATGGGGTATGGGAAGTGTTTCAAAAATTCGTCCTTGCTTGATTGGGTGCTAGGAGAGATTTGGATTGAAAAAGGGAATGGAACTGATTCGCGTCAAAAAAGGAATGGAAAAAGAACAGCAACGAGATACGAATACAATACTCCTCTTAGAAACAGAAGAAGAGAGAATCTATTTAAAAGTTGTAGATCAAAAACAAACCCTAACAATCGAAGAATTGCAACAAATCGTTTCTAACATTCGCGATTTTTTGGCAAATACCAAGTCGATCGAAGAAAAACTAAAAGACTGGTTGACGGAAATTCTAACCAATGAAAAGGCCATAGAAAGGATTCAAATTCCAAATTGGGTTAGGGAAGCAAAAGGATGGTTGTTCGCTTATTTCCTGCTTGTTACAATATTATGTAAACTAGATTGTTTAAGTAATAAATATATAAAAAGTATATAAATTTCTTTATAATTTTATCCAAAGAATAAGTGTAAGAGAAGTAAGCTTCAATTCCTAATTGTTGTAGAGTGTCGGATAGCTCACTAAATTCCGAACCGTTGTCTACTGTAATAGTACGAAATACTCTAGAAACTTGGTAGGATCTCGTTTACAGAATCAGCAACTGCATCTGGCGTGCAGTATCTTATCTTCTGTAAATTTTAAAAATCTTCAACCTGAGCCACTTTGCACTTTGCTCCACAATTCATGCGATTTTTCTCGTAAACCGTCTGCCTAGTTTTTGGGAAATATTCTTCATAAGTTGATAAGTCAGATCGCCTTTGAATGGTGGTTCCTTTTTTAATCTCGCGACTAATTGTACTTGGTGAGAGACCTACCTTATTTGCAATATAACAATGAGTTTTACCTTCTTTTTAGAGAGCGCAATCTGATCTCTTTCAAAGACACTTAGGTGTTTAAAAGAACGTACAATTATGGTAGACTTGGATTGAACAGTCATAGTTGAGACCTCCTGTATGTTTGGACTAGACACCTAAATCATACATGATTTCTCACTATGGTTGTTTATTTTTCACTGCATTATATTGTTGCAATTATTTTTACAATGAACCGAAGAAAACAAAATAAAATAAGCCTAAATATTCGTTGACAATTTGTTACTTAAAGACTATAGTTATAGTATAAGTGGTACGTACCACATGATATGCGCATATTTAAATTAAATAAGGAAAAGTGATAGATGATGAAAGTCATAGACAAGGAAAGCAGAATACCACTTTACTACCAGTTAATGGAAATTATTATTGATGAAATAGAAAGTGGAAAACTTAGAGAAAATGATCAAATACCTTCTGAACGAGAACTTTGTGAAAAGTATGATATTAGTCGTGCTACTGTAAGACAAGCTATTCAAGAGTTAGAAAAGGAAGGTTATTTATATAAACAACATGGTAAAGGAACCTTTGTTTCTCCAAAGGAATTTAAACAAGATTTATTACATTTTTATAGTTTTACTGAAGAAATGAAAAAGCTAGGGAAAACTCCTACTTCAAGAGTGATTAAGTTTGAAGTAATTGAAAGCGATGCCAAAATAGCAAAAAAGATGAATATTTCTATTGGGGATATTGTATATAAATTTATTCGTTTACGTTTGGCTGATCAACAACCCATGATGCTTGAAACAACCTATTTACCATATCAGCGTTTTCCGAATGTTAAACAAAGTGACTTAGAACAGAAAGCTTTATATGATATTTTGACTGAAAGATTTAATGTAAGTTTTATAAAAGCAGAGGAAAGCTTTCAATCAGTAAATACAAGAAAACATGAAGCACAACTTCTTGAATATGAAGAAAATCGTCCAAGTATGATGATTGAAAGAACAACCTTTGACAAAATTGGAATCATTGAATATACGGTGGGAATTGCTAGAGGGGATCGATTTAAATATCGTGTGGTGTTAAATATATAATTTTTTTATTTAACTGGTAATGACGACATAATATTATTATATAATAATAAGATTTGTTAAGAGAATATACAAACAATATGAAAGGACGAGGGGAAATGGAGAAATTTTTTGGATATGATGAAGAATATTTAAAAAAAATAACGGGTTATATTACTGCAAAAGAGATTCGACAACAACCAAGGTTATGGAAAGAAACTTTAGATATTGTAAAACGAAATAAAGACTCAATCGATTCTTTTTTAAATCATATTTTAAAAAAGGATAAGATAAGAATTATTTTTACAGGTGCAGGAACATCAGCTTTTGTTGGTGAGAGCGTTGTTCCCTATCTAAATAAAAAATATCCAGGAAAATTTGAATCAATAGCAACGACAGACATTGTAACTAATCCTGAAAATTATTTATTTTCAGCTATTCCAACGTTACTTATTTCTTTTGCTAGATCAGGAAACAGCCCCGAAAGTATTGCTACTGTAGACCTTGCTAAACAAATTGTCAATGAGGTATATCAAATTGTTATTACATGTAATCCTGAAGGAAGTTTAGCCAAAAAGACTCAAAATGATCCAAACAGTTTGCTTCTTCTAATGCCTGAGGATTCTAATGATCAAGGTTTTGCAATGACAGGTAGCTTTAGTTCAATGACATTAGCAGCGCTCCTTCTTTTTGAGAATCTTGAAGAGATCGAGCAAGAAATTAAATTGATCATCGGTAATGGGGAAAAAATATTGGATAAAATGGCTCCGTTAATTAAAGATTTAGCTGAAAACGATTTCGAAAGAATTATCTATTTAGGATCGTCTTCGTTAAAAGGGTTAGCTACAGAATCTGCATTAAAGACATTAGAACTAACAAATGGAGAACTTATTGCAACTTATGAATCTTCTTTAGGATTAAGGCATGGACCAAAAACAATGATAAATAATCAAACACTGATTGTTTCATATATATCAAATAATGCCTATACACGAAAATATGAAATTGATTTGCTAAAAGAACTGGCTTCAGAAAAGAATTATCATAAATTAATAGCTGTCTCCTCCGATAAAAATGAAGAAATTGAAAGTTTAGTAGATAATTATTTTTACATCAGTGACCAAGGCAAAGTATATAAAGATGATGTTTATTTAATCTTTAATTACGTTTTAATTGCTCAAATGTTTTCGTTTTTTAAATCGATTCAATTAGGGCATACCCCTGATAACCCGTGTCCTGATGGAAGTGTGAATAGGGTAGTAAAGGGTGTAATTATACATCCCTACAATAAATAGAATTCATTTTTAGTAAAAGGGGGGATCCATATCTAGAAACCCATCAATCATATTAAAGTAAGATGTATGGAACGAAAGAAAAGAATTTAAACTAGGCGGTGATTTAAATGGCAGAACCAAATATTTTACTAACTCGCATTGATAATCGATTAGTACATGGTCAAGTAGGAGTAACATGGACAACCTCATTAGGTGCCAATTTGTTAGTCGTTGTTGATGATCAAGTAGCAAAAGACCCATTACAACAGCAACTAATGGCCGTAACAGCTGAATCATCAGGTGCAGGAATTAGATTTTTTACGGTAGAACACACCATTAATATTATTCATAAAGCTACTCCATCGCAAAAAATCTTTATAATATGTAAAACACCTGAGGTGGTCAAGAAATTAATTGACGGTGGTGTACCTATCAAAGATGTAAATGTTGGAAACATGCATTTTTCACAAGGGAAACGTCAAATTAGTAAAAAGGTTTATGTAGATGATAATGACTTAGAAAATCTCCGTTATATAAAATCAAAAGGAATCAATGTATTTATACAAGATGTCCCAGGGGACATCAAAGAAAATATTGAATAGGAGGGGATCTTATGCATGATATTACTTTAGTGCAAGGTATATCTTTAGCAATTATGGCAATTATTGTTGGAATTGATTTTTGGCTCGAGGGTTTATTTATCTTTAGACCTATTATCGTTAGTACTCTAACTGGACTTATTCTTGGTGATTTACAAACTGGATTGATTGCTGGTGCATTAACGGAATTAGCGTTTGCTGGACTAACGCCAGCTGGTGGGACGCAACCTCCAAACCCAGTATTAGCTGGTGTGATGACAGTTGTAATAGCTTATACAACTGGAACAGATGCAAAAACCGCGATCGGTTTAGCATTACCTTTTAGTTTTTTAATGCAATATATCATTTTATTCTACTACTCTAGTTTTTCATTCTTTATGGCTAAAGCTGATAAATACGCTGAAGAAGCAGATGTCAAATCCTTTATTAGATTAAATATTTTAACTACATCAATAGTAGCGGTGACATATGGGGTTGTTGTCTTTTTAAGCACATATGTTGCTCAAGATGCTATGCAACTTTTAGTAAAATCAATGCCTACATGGTTAACACACGGTTTTGAAATTGCTGGGGGTATTTTACCAGCTGTTGGATTTGGAATGTTATTAAAAGTCATGCTTAAAGGGCAGTATGTACCTTATCTCATTGTAGGATTTTTAGTAGCATCTTTTATTCCTTTTTCTAATCTATTGCCTGTTGCTATGGTTGGAACTGCTTTTGCTATATATGAATATTTTAACTCAAAAAATAAGGCTCAATTAGTACAAAAGGTTGTTGTGGAAGGAGATGATTATAGTGAAGGAATCTAATAAAGTGTTAACTAAAAAGGATATTACTAAGTTAGGGTTTTTATCTTCATTTCTCCAAGCTAGTTTTAACTATGAAAGAATGCAAGCAGGTGGCTTTACTGTTGCACAATTACCATTCTTAAAGAAAATATACAAAGACGATAAAAAAGGCCTTTCTGAAGCAATGAAAGATAACTTGGAATTTATTAACACACATCCAAACTTAGTTGGCTTTTTAATGGGATTATTATTATCTTTAGAAGAAGGGAAAGAAGACAGAAATTTAATTAAAGGTTTAAAAGTTGCGCTGTTTGGTCCATTAGCAGGAATAGGGGATGCAATCTTTTGGTTTACAATTCTACCAATTGTAGCAGGGATTAGTGCATCATTTGCTGAACAAGGAAGCATTTTAGGACCAATTATTTTCTTTAGTGTTTATTTAACGATATTTGCATTTCGTATCATATGGACTCACCTTGGCTATAATCTGGGTGTTAGAGCAATTGAAAAAATAAAGACTAGCTCACAAACGATTTCTAAAGCTGCCACCATTCTTGGAGTTACTGTTATTGGTGGACTAATAGCATCATATGTGCATATCAATGTTTTAACAGAAGTCGCAATCAACGCCGAACATTCTGTATCCTTGCAAAAGGATTTCTTTGATAAAATATTTCCAAATATTTTACCAATGGCTTATACATTGCTTATGTTTTACTTCTTGAAAAAGAAAAAAGTTAGTCCAGTTGTTTTAATTTTAGGAACTTTTATTATGGCAATCGTGATGTCAGTGTTAGGAGTGTTATAAGATGAAAAGTATCATGATCATAAGTGGACATGGGAACTATGCCACAGGATTGAAAAATTCAATCGAATTATTAGCAGGTAAAAATGATGGTTTATATTATATTGATTTTACAGCAAGTGATACAGATTTAACTTTAAAGGAAAAAATGTCAAAGTTGGTAAAAGAAAATAAAGGTTCTCAAATATTATTTATTTGCGATATACTTGGAGGCACCCCTTTCAAAGTTGCTGCAGAGTTAGTGAATGACCGTGATAATATGGAATTAGTTGCTGGATGTAATATTGGTTCAATATTAGAAGCGTTATTCCAAAAGGATACCCTTTCTATTAGTGAGTTAGCTGAATTTATCGTTAATTCAAGCAAACAATCGACTGTTAAATTTCAAAAGATCACTAATTTTCAAGTTGAGAGTAATCAAGAATTAGAGGAAGGGATTTAACCAAGAATAGAGCAGGGTTGTTTATGAAAATAACTCTGCTTTTTACAATACTTTGAGAGGAAGGAACAATGAGAATATTAGGGATTGATAGCAACGAATTAAGGATAATTGGTGGTTATCATACAAGTTATGAGTTGGAAAATCAACCAAATCTTTGGATTCATGGCGTTAACATTATTAAAGAATATAGAAGTCAAATAGAATTATTTTTGAACCAAGTTTTTTCCATAGAGGGATTAAAAATATATTTGGTTGGTGCTGGTAGTTCTGCTAAGGCGGCATCGATTATTCAAAATTATATCATGAGAAAGATAAATAAAGAAGTCTACGCTATTGCATCAACAGCTTTAATAACACATCCTGATCACTATATTTTAGATGATAGTCCGGTTCTATTGGTCTCTTTAGGAAGTTCAGGAAATACAATAGAGGCATTAGAGACAGTTGAAATTTTTAAAGGTAAAAGTAGAAAATTATTTCAATTATTAATCATTTGTTCAGAAGAAGGGGAACTTGTTCATAGATACGCGAAAGAAGAAGGAGTACTCTATGTTCCCATTCCTAAAGGAACGAAAGGAAAAAGCTTTGCGGCTACTGGTGAATTTACATTATTGGTTCAATATGCCTTAATGATTTTAGATATTCATAACTTTCATTACTATAATAATATGTTCAATCACGTAGTTTCCGATGTTGTAACATTTTTACAAGAAGATATATATAAAGTTCATGCATTAAGCAATAAAACATACAACACGATTGTTGGTCTTGGATCAAATGTTTTAATGTATTTAGCTTCAGAGATGTGTTTAAAAATTAGTGAACTTTCAGGCGGATTACAATGTTCCGAGTTTCACTCCATATTAGAGTTTAGACATGGTCCTAAATTAGTAATGAATTCAAGTAGTTTAATTTCTTTCTTCTTTAGTCATGATAAACATGCGTTAAAATATGAAAAGGACATGTTAAAAGAATGTTATCAAAATAAAGTGAATAGTACGATTGTTGCTATATCAATCAACTATGATCCTGAAATTGATGAGAATAGTGATTATTATTTCTACTTTAATAGAGGTCAATTTAATTATTTGGATGATTCACACATTATATTTCAATATTCAATATTTTTTCAATCTTTGGCCATATTAAAATCAATTCAGCTAAAGGTTTCCCCTGATCAACCGGATCAAATTGGTTTGGTTCATAAGGTTGCTCAAGGTGTAAAAATTTATAAAAGAAACGAAAGATAAACTTTTGTGAAAGGGGAACAAGATTTGGCTTATAAATTGTTGGCACTAGATATAGATGGGACGCTTTTTTCTTCTAAAAAATATATCCTTCCACAAACAAAAAAAATGATTAGAAATGTAATTAAAGATGGACTACTGGTGACCTTGGCAACTGGGCGATCATATTCCTTCGCAAAGGAAATAGCAAAAGACTTGAATATTAAAATTCCGATTATTACACATGATGGAGCTTTGATTGCAAATTGTTTAGAACAACCTTTATTTATAAGTAAACTACCTAATGAAATAGTACAAAAAATGATTGAAATGATTACGGATTTCCAACTCGATTTTGAGTTGCAACAAGATCCGTATTCAATCATCAATGTGAGATATCCATGGAAAAATTTTTTTAACACAAAATCATTATCAGCACTGAAATATAAATTTGTTGAATATAGAAGTAGCAAGTTTATTTCTAACCAAGATATGTTATCTTATATTAAGTTGAACCGAATAGAACCGCAAAAAATTTCAATCGTTGCTGAAAATGAAAAAAAAATACAGTTCATAATGAAAGAATTATTAACTAAGTTTCATGATCAAATTCGAATTACTTACTCTGGTATGGGGTTTGAAATCTTACCCAAGGATATTTCTAAGGCTTTTGGTCTAAAAGTATTAAGTAGCGAATTGGGAATTGATTCAACGGAAATCATTGCAATCGGCGATAATCACAATGATATAGAGATGATTGAGTATGCTGGATTAGGCGTTGCCATGGATAACGCTCCACAAAAAGTAAAGAAGTTAGCAAACTACGTGACTCGATCAAATGATGAGAATGGTATCGCATATGTGATTCAAAGGTTTTATTACAGTCTTAAACATTAATAAAAAATCCCTGTTTCCTTGAAATTTTGTAATCAATAAGATTATAATTGGTACGTACATCATAATATCATGATTATTGGTGTTGTTGATTAAGATGCACTTATGAGGAGGTATTCAGATGTCGATTGTATCTACAAAAGAGATGCTTCTTGACGCGAAAAAAAGAAAATATGCAGTACCCGCTTTTAACATTCACAATTTAGAAACAGTTCAGGTTGTAGTAGAGGCTGCAGCTGAATTGTATTCACCAATTATTCTTGCCGCTACTCCAAGTACCGTAAAATATGCCGGTCCAGATTATTTGTTGGCTATCGCAAACGTAGCAACTGCTAGATACAATATCCCTATTGCTCTTCATCTAGACCATTCAGAAGACATTGATTACATTAAACAATGTATTGATTTAGGTTATAAATCGGTTATGATTGATGCTTCTCATGACCCATTTGAGGAAAATATTCGAAAGGTGTCAGAAGTGGTTGATTATGCACATCGATTTGGTGTAACTGTTGAAGCTGAATTAGGTCGACTTGGTGGTCAAGAAGATGATTTAGTAGTGGATGAAAAGAATTCAATATTTACGGATCCAGAAAAAGCTGTTGAATTTGTTGAAATAACGAATATAGACTCATTAGCTGTAGCAATTGGGACAGCTCACGGTTTATATAAAGATAAACCAAAGTTAGATTTTGACCGACTTGAACGGATTAATCAACTAATAGATATACCATTAGTCCTTCACGGTGCTTCAGGAATTCCAGATAAAGATGTAAGAAGATCAATTGAACTAGGAATTACTAAAGTAAATATTGCAACAGAATTAAAGATACCATTCTCCAATGCGGTAAAACAATTTTTCAATGAACATCCAGAGGAAAGTGATCCAAGAAAATATTTGACTCCTGGTAAAGATGCGATGAAAAAGGTAACGATTGAAAAGATAAAGTTATGTGGTAGTGATGGTAAGGCTTTATAAGGAAGTGATTTTTTATGATTACAACGATTACTTTAAACCCATCCGTTGATAGAAGATATGTTGTTCAAGATTTTCAAGTTGGTAATCTCTTTCGAACACATCAATTTGAAGCAACAGCTGGTGGAAAAGGACTTAATGTTGCTCGTGTAATAAAACAATTTGGTGAAGATGTATTAACGACAGGGTTTATTGGCGGAAAAAATGGCGAATTCATTCTTGAACAATTAACCGAACAAGGAATAAAAAATGACTTTATTCAAATAACCGGTGAGACACGCAATTGTATCGCAATACTGTCAAAGGATGTGGTACAAACAGAAATACTAGAATCTGGGCCAAAAGTAACATCTGAACAAATCGAGTTATTTCTCCAAAAATATGAAAGAATACTACAAGATAGTTCAGTACTTGTTGCGTCGGGAAGTTTACCTGAAGGTGTACCTGAGTCGATGTATTATGAATTAATTATTAGGGCAAAGAAAAAGGGAAAACCATTTATTTTGGATACAAGTGGTTCAGCATTAAGAGAAGGACTTAATGCTTCCCCTTTTTTGATTAAACCAAATAAAAGTGAATTAGAATTGCTAATGAATCGACCTATTGAATCAGAAGAAGAAATTATTAAAGCTGCTAAAGAAATTAGTCAAAATGGCGTTGAATTTGTTGTTGTTTCCTTGGGAAGTGATGGGGCTATTATAATCCATAAAGATCTAGGTTATAAGGTAAAAATTCCAAAAATAGAAGTAAAAAATCCTGTTGGATCAGGCGATTCTATGGTTGCTGGTTTAGCAATTGGACTTTATAAAAATTATGGAATAGAAGATATGCTAAAGCTTGGAGTAGCATGTGGAACTGCAAATGCAATGGAAATAGGAACAGGCCAAATTCGAAAGGCAAATGTAGAATCGATGTTTAAGAACGTTAAAGTAGAAAAAATAAAGGTATTAAATTCTTTAAAATAAAAGTTTGGAATTAGTCTACAGAAAACCAGTCTAAAAACCCCCACCCCCGCATGCGATTATTGACCCTGATATTGAATAATTTAAAAAAACAAATAACGTCAGTGAACGATATTAAAAAGGTATTATTGAATTTGGCAAGGATGTGGATCTTGTTTTACTTGATCAGAACAACCAAATTATCATTGTATTTTGTCGAGATGAATTAGAGTATAACCGAAAAGGAAGCGAAAAAGATGAAAATCATTGAAGTAGAAGATTACAACGCATTAGCTAAAAAGGCCTCAGAAATGGTTATCAAACGAGTATCTCAATCTTCTTCTTTAACCCTTGGTTTAGCAACAGGTTCAACCCCTCTAGGTGTATATGAACATTTACGAGAAGATTTTATAAATAATAAAACGTCATACAAATCTGTTAAAACATTTAATTTAGACGAGTATGTCGGATTAGAAAAAAGCAATCCTAATAGTTACTACTATTATATGTATAAAAACCTTTTTGATCATATTGATATACCATCAAACCAAATACACATTCCAAATGGTATGGCGAAGGATTTGGAAGCTGAATGCCAAAGATATGAAGAACAGATTGATCAAGTAGGAGGTATTGACCTACAACTTTTAGGAATTGGTGTAAATGGACATATTGGATTTAATGAACCTGGTACAAGTTTTGATTCCATTACTCATGTTGTGAAGTTAGCTGAGTCTACACGAATCGCAAATTCTCGTTTTTTTCATGATTTATCTGAAGTACCTACACATGCGATTACGATGGGAATTGCCTCCATCATGAAAAGCAAGGAGATTCTATTATTGGCTTATGGCTTGAAAAAAGCACAAATTCTATACGATTTAATGACGAAAACCATAGACGAAAGACTTCCAGCTTCAATCTTAAAAAGGCACCCAAGGGTAACCATTATTGCGGATAAAAAAGCAATGTCCATAATTAAAGAAAAAGCAGGTATTAATGATTAATAAAAATCTTAGCTACCAGAAGGGAGAATAGTTTCTGAAAATGATTTAATGGAGGCTAAAAAATTAGGATTTGATTTCGTTTGTTTAACGGGTAATCCGAAAACAGGAGTATCCAATCTGGAAATTAAGAAAGCAATTGAAAAAGCTAGGAGCGTATTTGGAAAATAGGAATCAGCCTATTCTCCCTTTTGAATTTCTAGCCACATGATATAATAAAGAAAAATGTGATGTGTAGGGGAGTGAGAAACAATGGGGAAAAAAAGGCATGTTGAAGATATAAAAGAAGAAAGCTTGACTTACGAGGATTATTCCAAGCTGCCTGAAGATGGTTCGCATTATGAATTGGTAAACGGAAAGCTAGAACTTATGGCTCCTGCCCCTACAGCAGAACATCAGATCATAAGCAGTAATCTTATCGCAATGATAAATCAACATTGTCGTCTTGATTATTTCATTCTGTATGCTCCGATTGATCTTATACTATCAAATGCTGAAGTACGTCAACCGGATATAGTAATGATTCAAAGAAATCGCAGAGATATCATTACGCGAAGGGGGATTGAAGGAGCACCGGATTTAATCGTGGAAATTCTCTCTCCTTCCACCGCATTAAAAGACAAGAAGAACAAACGGAAAACATATGCATATTTTGGCATAAAGGAATACTGGATAGTTGATCCTTTGCATCGCACTATAGAACAAAATTTATTGAATCCGGAAAAACATCAATATGATCTATATGAGGTATTTGGAGGAGATGAAGAAACGATCACCTCACCACTCATCCCATGCTTATCAATATCAGTAAAGGAAATTTTTCGTGATCTTGACTTGTTTGATCTAGGCTAAAAACCCGTAAATGATGATGAACTGCAAAAAAAACCGTGCATAGCTCGGTTTTTTTAATGAGTTAGCGCATTTAAATATTATTTTTGGAGAGTAGATGGTTGTTTGTAAATAATGGGGCATTAATCATTAACATTAGTGCCCTTTTTTGTCTTTACTTTTAATTATTATGCTAAAATAAATTAAAGTGAAATTTCAGATCAGAAAGGAAATCCAAGATGAACTACAAACTTGTCGCAATCGATCTAGACGACACACTACTAGCTGATGATTTGACGATATCGTCACAAACGATTGAAGCGATTCGCGAAGCTGTCGACAAAGGGATAACGGTGACTCTAGCAACAGGACGGATGTTCCAATCTGCTAAAAAATATGCAAAAGCCATTGAATTAGACGTTCCCATTATCACTTATCAAGGGGCATATATCAAAAATGTTTTAAGCGGTGAGGTTCTTTTTCAAAGATTGGTTCCCTATGAGTTATCGATCGATATCATAAAAGATTTAATAGAGAAGAATAAACACATTCAAATCTATCTCGAAGATCAACTCTATGTCGCTGAAGAGAATCAATATATTCGAGACTATGCCAAAGCATCAGATGTACCCTATTATGTGGTTGATGATTTGGTTCAACAAATGGATCAATCACAAACCGAGCCCATCAAAATCCTAATTATCGATGACCCTGATAACATTCAAACATTAGAGAAAGAATATCAATATCGATATGGAAATCAACTTCATGTTACAATTTCCAAACCATACTTTTTGGAAATTACCCATCCTGAAGCGACAAAAGGAAATGCGATTCGCTTTCTTGCGAAGCAAAAAGGGATTACGATGGAGCAAGTGATAGCGATTGGTGATAGCTATAATGATCGAGATATGATTGAATTAGCAGGTTTAGGTGTTGCCATGGGAAATGCTCGCCCTGAGATAAAAGCGATTGCTGATTATGTGACCAAAACGAATAATGACCATGGGGTATGGGAAGTGTTTCAAAAATTCGTCCTTGCTTGATTGGGTGCTAGGAGAGATTTGGATTGAAAAAGGGAATGGAACTGATTCGCGTCAAAAAAGGAATGGAAAAAGAACAGCAACGAGATACGAATACAATACTCCTCTTAGAAACAGAAGAAGAGAGAATCTATTTAAAAGTTGTAGATCAAAAACAAACCCTAACAATCGAAGAATTGCAACAAATCGTTTCTAACATTCGCGATTTTTTGGCAAATACCAAGTCGATCGAAGAAAAACTAAAAGACTGGTTGACGGAAATTCTAACCAATGAAAAGGCCATAGAAAGGATTCAAATTCCAAATTGGGTTAGGGAAGCAAAAGGATGGCATAACGGTTGGTTTCCCGTGTTGTTTCTTAAAAAAGAACAAGGTTGGGAAGAAAAGTCATTCATTGATATTATTCAGTCCTATATACCTGGTACATTATTACCGATTCCAATCTCTCAACGTAGTTTACTGGTCTTGGTCTCTAACGAGAAACTACGACTTGATCAAAAGGACGAAGTAGATGAGTTTGCCTTTGGACTGTATGAAATGTTACAAAATGAGTGGCATGAAGAAGTGAAAATCGGAATTCATAAACCTGCAACAAGTATCGAGAAACTTTTAAAACATAGTGTTCAATTGATTCAAGATATGTCTTGGATAAAATGGTTCTATGTTGATGTGAAAGTCTTCTCCCCTTGGAATCATTTTTTCGAAAGGATGATAGCGAAAATACCTAGTGAGGAGTTGAAATCCTTTATTCCGAAGCAATGGATGTTGACGTTAGATCCAGAAATAGAAGAGACGATTCGGGTTTTCTTGGAAGAAAATCTAAATATGAGTGAAACGGCTAGAAGGCTTTTTATCCATCGAAACACTTTGCAATATCGGATTGATAAAGTTAAACAGCAAACAGGTTTGGATGTGAAACAATTTCATGATGCTATGACTTTTAAATGGCTATCCCTCCTAAAAAAGCGTTTTGGACAAATTGAATAGAATCGCAAAAAATATTTGTAAGAAATGCGAATAGAAAACGTTTTCATCAAAAGGTAGACTAGAAACAAGAAATAAATGATTCTATGTTTTTACGATGGAGGGATAAGTTATGGCAAGTGTAACATTGAAACATGTGTACAAACGTTACGGCAACCATGAAGTAGTCAAAGATATTAATCTTGAAATCAAAGATAAAGAGTTCCTCGTATTAGTTGGTCCTTCGGGTTGTGGTAAGTCAACTACATTACGGATGATCGCAGGTCTAGAAGAAATTTCCGAAGGTGACCTGTATATTGGTGATGAGAGAGTCAATGACAAAGCACCAAAGGATCGCGATATTGCGATGGTATTCCAAAGCTATGCGTTATACCCACATATGACCGTTTATGACAATATGGCATTTGGTTTGAAATTAAGAAAGTTCTCCAAAGAAGAAATTAAAAAACGAGTTCATGAAGCTGCAAAAATTTTAGACATCGAACATTTACTTGATCGCAAACCAAAAGCACTTTCTGGTGGACAAAGACAACGGGTTGCTTTGGGGCGTGCGATCGTACGTGAGCCAAAAGTATTCTTGATGGACGAACCATTATCAAACCTTGATGCTAAACTACGTGTACAAATGAGAACTGAGATTAGTAAATTGCATAAACGTCTAGAGACAACGGTCATCTATGTTACTCACGACCAAACAGAAGCGATGACCATGGGGGATCGAATTGTGGTCATGAAAGATGGTGTCATTCAACAGGTTGATACACCGACTGAATTATATAATCATCCTAAAAATATGTTCGTAGCAGGTTTTATTGGTTCTCCATCCATGAATTTTATTCCTGGAAAATTGGAAACCAATGGGGATTCATTGGTATTTAAAATTAATCAAGTTCAGTTTGTAATCCCAGAGGGGAAAGCTAAAACTTTACGTGAAAAAGGTTATGTAGGAAAAGAGGTTTTCCTAGGAATTCGTCCAGAGGATATTCATGATGAATTAATTTTCCTAGAATCTTCTCCAAATAGTCAGTTTACGGCAATGATTGATGTGGCTGAGCATATGGGTGCCGAAATGTATCTCTATCTTTCTGGCGTAGGAAAAGAATCGGTTACTGCAAGAGTAAATGCTCGTTCTCAATTGAAGGCTGGAACACAAGTGAAGTTAGCTTTCGATATGAATAAGATTCACATTTTTGATAAGGATACAGAAGATAGTGTAATCTAATCGAATTTCATTTTCTTTACATTCAATTATAAAAATTCTATAATAATGAGGAAAAACAAACAGCGACTGATGTACATCAGTCGCTGTTCTGCTAATATAGATTTCCATATCATCTCCAAGTGGAGGGAACCATGTGAAAAAGATTCTAAAAGTAAAAGATTTAAAAGATGCTTTTGATTTAGAGTTAGTCTGCGATCTTGCTGATCTAGACCGAAAAATCACGGTGAGTGACTTAAGCCGACCGGGTCTAGAAATGGCGGGTTTTTTTACATATTATCCCTATGAACGAGTACAAATTTTAGGGAAAACAGAATTAACCTTCCTTGAAGGACTGTCTTCAAGGGTACGGAAAGAAAGAATGGAAAAATTATGCCATGATGAGACACCAGCTATTATCATCGCTCGCAATTTGTCTGTACCAGAGGAATTAATCGAGGTCTCCTGTAAGAAAAGAATTCCGATTCTTCGCACAGCGATGAATACTACACGCTTTGCTAGTAAACTAACCAACTATCTCGAGGCTCAATTGGCACCAACGATTACACTTCATGGTGTTCTGGTTGATGTGTATGGAGTAGGGATATTAATTACAGGGTCAAGTGGAATCGGTAAAAGTGAAACGGCATTAGAACTTGTAAAACGTGGTCATCGTTTAGTCGCTGATGACGCGGTGGAAATCCGCCAAACTGCAGAAAATGAATTAATTGGGACAGCACCAGAAGTAATCCGTCATCTACTAGAAATCCGTGGATTAGGTATTATTAATGTTATGACTCTTTTTGGTGCAGGTGCTGTACGTATCCATAAGAAAATCACACAAGTAGTCAAACTAGAGATGTGGGATAAAGATAAAAATTATGAACGCTTAGGCCTTGATGAACAAAAAATGAAGATTATGGATACAGAAATCCCAGAGATCACAATACCTGTTCGTCCAGGCCGTAACCTTGCTGTCATTATTGAAGTCGCTGCTATGAATTATCGTTTAAAAATAATGGGACATCACGCAGCAAAAGAATTTACAGAACGCCTCTCTGAATTCATGGATGAGGAGCATTAGAAAGGAGAAATCGTATGGTTACAGGATATATTGATCCCATCGCATTCCAACTTGGCCCGATTCAGGTCCATTGGTATGGAGTAATTTTAGGATCTGCTGCTATTGTTGGTTTATTGCTAGCACTATGGGAAACAAAACGAATTGGTTTTGATTCTGATCTTTTAATGGATCTTTTGATTTATGCTGTGCCTGCAGCGATTATTGGTGCCAGAGCCTATTATGTTTTATTCCAATGGGATTATTATTCAAAACATCCCTCGGAGATCATAGCGATTTGGCATGGTGGTTTAGCGATCCATGGGGCTTTGATCGGATCGGTATTAACGGCTTATGTCTTTTCCAAAAAGAAGGGTGTCCGATTTTGGAAACTAGCTGATTTAGCCGCACCTAGTATTTTATTAGGTCAGGCGATTGGTCGTTGGGGTAATTTTATGAATCAGGAGGCCCATGGTGGCCCTGTTTCCCTTGAATTTTTGCAGAACATGCATCTTCCTCAATGGATTATCAACCAGATGAATATTAATGGAGTATATTACCATCCCACCTTTTTATATGAATCTCTTTGGGATTTCATTGGCGTCTTTTTGTTGTTATGGTTACGAAAAAAGAATCCAATTCAGGGAATGGTTTTCCTTAGCTATTTTATTTGGTATTCCGTTGGACGCTTTTATATCGAAGGATTGCGAACCGACAGCTTGGCATTTAATGGGCCAAGTTGGCTATCGAGTTTGATGAATATCCTATGGTCGCCAATGAGATTATTTTTTGAACCTGGAAATATGGAATACGGTAATGTCAGAATTGCTCAGTTCATTGGTGTGGTTCTCATTTTAGCTGCGCTGATTCTGATGTGGTACCGGAAATACAAAGTAGATCATCCTCTTCATTATGAAGATTAAAAAGGCTTGTATGTTCTATATGCTGCGAGAGATCGGAGCAGCGTTAGAACATACAAGCCAATTCTAGATTTGAGAGGCAGAGAGAAATGATCACAAAAGAAACATGGAAAAAAGGAATTTTGTCAGGCGTAAAAACGACATGGGTTTTAGGGAAGGTAATTTTCCCCATCACCTTTATCGTAACGATCCTTAATTTTACACCTGTCATTCACTGGGTCGTTCGGATCTTTTATCCGTTGATGAAATGGATCGGGCTCCCTGGTGAGGCGGCGATTCCATTGGCATTAGGCTATTTATTGAATCTCTATGCAGCAATTGGGGCGATTTTATCCCTTCATTTGACTGTGAAACATGTCTTTATCCTTGCCGTGATGTTAAGTTTTGCTCATAATTTGCTCGTAGAGACAGCTGTCGCGAAAAAAATCGGTGTACACGCGATCGTGCCGATCGGTATTCGTGTTGGTTTATCTTTTATAGCTGCTTTCTTGATCAACCTTTTTTGGCATGGAGGGGGAGAGGCAGCTCAATATGGTTTGGTTGCCAGTACGACACAAAACCCTGAAACATGGACGGGGATTGTATTGTTCGCAATTGAGAAGTCCGCACTCGGTATTTGGCAAATTGTCATTATCGTTTTTCCATTAATGCTTGCTATTCAAGTTCTAAAAGATTTTCACGCGATTGAAACTATTTCAAAATGGTTAGAACCCTTAACGAGAATATTAGGTCTTTCTTCAGGAAAAACATCTGTTCCACTTCTTGCAGGGCTAATTTTTGGCTTAGCATATGGGGCAGGTGTGATTATTGAGAGTGCAAAAGAAGAGAATCTCTCAAAAAGAGATTTATATTTGCTATCGATTTTTTTAGTTGCTAGCCATGCAGTGATTGAAGATACATTAATTTTTGTGCCTTTAGGGATCAATGTTCTCTATCTTTTATTGATTCGAGTAAGTGTGGCTTTTTTGATCACCATTTTAACGGCAAAGGTGTGGCAACGAATCATTGTTCATACTGATTTTGTAGTGAAGGGAGAAGCAAAGTGAAGTATAAAACATTACTATTTGATTTAGATGGAACGATTCTGAATACAAATGAGTTGATTATAAACTCGTTTTTATATACACTCGAACAGTTTTATCCAGGAAAATACAATCGCGAGATGATTATCCCTCATATGGGTAAACCATTATATGAACAAATGGTTATCTTTGGTGATGAGTCACATGCAGAGGAAATGGTTAAAATTTATCGTGAACATAATCTTCGTACCCATGATGAGTATGTACTTGAATTCCCTCATGTGAAGGAAGTGCTTGAAACATTAAAACAAGAAGGTGCTATCCTTGGCGTTGTTACAACAAAGATGCTAAATACAACGATGATGGGTCTTAAGCGATTTGGTATGGATTCACTGATGAGTACGATTGTCTCTTACGAAGATACGGAATTCCATAAACCAGCTCCTGAACCTGTACTGCTTGCAATGGAACGTTTGGGAGCAAATCCAGAAACAACATTAATGGTAGGAGATTCCCAATATGATATTCAAGCTGCAAAAAATGCGGGGATAACCGCGATTGGAGTTGCATGGAGTCTGAAAGGACCAGAATTCCTAAAGCAGTTTGATCCAGATTATGTGATTAAGGATATGCGTGATTTAATTCCGATCGTGAGGGGAATCAAGGAAGATGAGGAAAACAAAACGATATCCGGTGAAAGAAAGTAATTCACTTTGGCAAGTGTATGATACAGTTAGCTTTTGGAAGGTCATGAAGAGTTTTATCATCATTACGATTGGCCGTTTTACCCCTTGGTTGCCTGCAAAAAATTGGTTGTATCGGACGTTTCTTCATATGGAAATAGGGGAAAAAACTGCGATTGCCTTAATGGTGATGATGGATACGATGTTTCCAGAAAAAATCCATATTGGGGACAATACGATTATTGGATATAATACCACGATTTTATGTCATGAATATCTGATCGATGAATATCGACTTGGTGATGTGTATATTGGTTCCAATGTAATGATTGGTGCCAATTCGCTCATTTTACCTGGCGTGACAATCGGGGATCATGCCGTTGTTGGTGCTGGGTCTGTAGTGACCCAAGATGTTCCCCCGTATGCGTTTGTGGCAGGAAACCCGGCTAAGTTGATTCGGATGGTAAATAAATAGCATTTAGGGGTTTGTATATTCCATAAGCTGCGACATAACGTGACTCGCAGCTTTAGCTGTGTAGCACGACTTGTACACGTTGTGTGCTTTCAGAAGTGCCCTTCTCTCCTTCATCTTTATTCATAGAAGGGCACGGATGACGGAGTGCGATGGAATATACAACCCTTTTTTTATATGTGGGTCTTTGCTTTGCATAACAAATACAAATCATAGATCTAATTGGTAAAATAAAGGATTTTTGTACCTTCTAGTGAATTAGATATTAGATACTTTTGCGAGGTAGGTTATGAGAGTTTTTTTGCTGTTTAAAAAAGCTAACGTTTGGAGATAATCAATATTTGATTGATAAATTTAGATCAAACGATATAGGTTAAGGTGAGTAAGAATGGAAAAAGTTTATCTTGGAGTCGATATCGGGTCGGCAACAGTGAAGGTTGTTGGGATTGATGAAAATGGAGATTTAGTGGGTAAGCCTATCTATATTCGTCATGATCAATTTCCGACACAAGTGGATGCAGTAAAACATGCTCTTCAATCCTATTTAGAGTCCATCTCTGACTATCAAGTTGTTGGTCTTGGACTAACAGGAAGTGGCCGGGAATTAAACCGCCATCTCCTCGGTGGTGATTTAACAAGGACCGAAATTTTTGCACATTCGCTTGGAATTCTCCATGTATTGAAAAAAGGATGGATTCCTGATCCAAACAATGATCATCAACCCTTAACGAAAATTGGAACGATTATTGAAATTGGTGGCCAAGATTCGAAAGTGATCGTTTTTGATGAGAATAATACACCTGTTTATTTTAATATGAATACGATTTGTTCAGCAGGAACAGGGGAATTTTTAAAACAGATTGCCGATGAAGCTGGAGTTCTACTTGATGATTTTGGTGATATCGCGCTTGAAGCCAAAATATCAGCAAAGATTGACTCTACCTGTACTGTTTTTTCCCGTCGAGATTTTCGTCACCTGACACAAAAAGGGGTGGCATTGTCGGAACGACTTCGTGGCGTTTGTGATGCCATGGTAAAAAATTATATAAACAATGTAGTCAAAGAGCAGAAACTAAAGGAACCTATTCTCTTTCAAGGTGGGGTTGCTTTTAATAAAGGAGTCTTATCTGCGCTTGAACGTCAACTTGAGACAAAAGTCATCGTTCCTCCTCACCATGATATTATGGGTGCCATCGGTATGGCTGTCATTGTTCGCGATGAAAAATTAAAGGCAGGAAATGGGTCTTCGTTTAAAGAGGATTTCTTTACACGAGAATTTGATAGTCAGGTTCGTTATTGCCATGGTTGTCATAATGCTTGTGAACTTTCTCAACCGATTGAGCGAATCGGAGATCAAGCTACAATTCTTGATACGCTAGGTGGAAGATGTGAAGGATCTCTTCTAGCGAAGAA
The DNA here is from genome assembly GCF_004342885.1 of Tepidibacillus fermentans. Taxonomy (NCBI): domain Bacteria; kingdom Bacillati; phylum Bacillota; class Bacilli; order Caryophanales; family Bacillaceae; genus Tepidibacillus; species Tepidibacillus fermentans. The sequence continues at coordinate 44,011 of NZ_SMAB01000011.1, read as the reverse complement.
TGTAAAAGAATACCCTCAGGCTCAAAGCCAACTACAAATCCCGATCAATCGGTCAAAGGAAAGAAGGAAACAAATTGATCAAAAGATTCCTACTCTCGCAAATAAAGTTCGTATAGCTGACGGGATCTACTTTGCTGGGATAGATGGAGGATCACGAGGAACCAAGTATGCGCTAATAAAAGGGACTGAAATAGGGATCGATATAGTGGCAGTTGGATCAGTGGAAACCTCTGGTAACGCGATGAAAGCGATCCAAACAGCATTGAGCCAATTAGAACAACATCTTCCTAATGGTCAAACCTTAGGAGGAATCGGTACAACTGGAAGTGCAGCTGAACTAGCAAGAGATATGATTACGAGAAAAACCAAAGACACTTCAGATATAAAGGCAACCGAAATTATCGCCCATACGACATGGGCGAAACATTTCGTTCCCGATGTGAAAGTGATTATGGATATTGGCGGCAATGATGCCAAAATCATTGTGCTCAATGATCATGGAATTGAATTTGCGATGAATGACAAATGTGCAGCTGGTGCAGGGGCGTTCATTGAGGCGATTGCTAGAAGGTTTGAAGTTCCTTTAGAGGAATTTGGCAAAATTGCCCTAACGTCCAAAGCTCCTGCAAGGATATCTGGTCGTTGTGCCGTTTTTGGTGAATCAGACATTATCCATAAAGCGAGATTAGGGTTTAAAACCAATGATTTGTTTATGGGACTTGCTTATTCCATTTGCCGTACCTATTTATCTGATATCGGTAAAGGAAAAGTGTTATCTGTTCCCATCGTTGCTCAAGGAGGAACCTTCCTTAATCAAGCGATCCAAAAAGCATTTCAAGAGACGTTACAGTTATCAACGGATGAGTTGATTATTGCTGATGATCCCCGTTTTGTTGTAGGTGCAGGGGCATTAGGAGTCGCTTTGCTAGCCAAAGAAGCATATGAGAAAGGGTATGATACTGCATTTAAAGGTTTTGAATGGGTATTAAATTCCCATTATCAGACGGAATCGTTGACTTGTCAGCATCCTTCCTGTGATCGAACTTGCCATGGTGTGATCACCCTTTTAGAAAATGGGGTTCCGATCTCCGGATATAAATCCATTGATTGTGATTTTGGAATGTTTGATGGCATGATTTTAGATCAACAAGAGCGAAATCTCGTGGAAACTTTGCTGGAAAGGGGGACCGCATAAGCATGAAAGATATACGAAAGCCAATGATTGGCGTATCGACTGCTTTTACGGGAAAATATTTAGGAAGCCAAGTGATTTTTCGCTTTCTGGAAAATTTGCAGTTTCCTATAAGAAAAACAAAAATGACAAAACCACAAATCGTTGAAGCAGGAAGTACTTTGGCGAGTTCTGACTTTTGTTTACCCTTAAGAATCTATGTGGGTCATATTTACTATCTTCTTCAAGAACATCCAGAGATTGATCTGTTAATCACACCGATTGTAAAAGGAGAATATCCCGATTCGAGCACATGTGCCAAGTACCGCGATTTAAATGGTGTAATCATTCGCTCTTTAGGGAGTATCGCCGGTTATCATCTAAGGCAAAGCAGTGATAAACAAATCGAAGTATTCCAAGAATTGGTGGGATCGCAAAAAACCCAATATCTCTTGCATAAAGTTCAATCCCTTCCTAGAATTATCGCACCAGAGATTGAATCCATTGAAAGATCCCATATGCGTCATGTTTGTTTTAAACTATATCGAGATATCATGGGAAAAGGCAATGGTAAAGAAAAATTCACCAAAGAACAATTGGAAAATGCTTTTGAAGAGGCTTACGAGATCATTGTTGTTAAGAAAAGAGATCAATATCAACAGAAATTGGCAAATGAAGAGAAAATTCGTTTAGCGATCGTTGGACGGCATTATTTAACTGAAGATCCTGCTCTATCTGCTGACATTAAAAAATATTTTATCAAAAAAGGTGTAGAAGTCTTTACGATTCAAGATATTCCCTTTGAACAACTAAAGCAATACTACCAACAGATCAATGGATTTTATGATACTCATAAATTAGGACTTGCTTTTATTGATTATGTATTCGAGCAAGTGGATGGTTTTATTGTCATTGGTAGTTTTGGCTGCCATCCTGACGCATTTCAAGTTGAATATTTTAGTCAATATATTCGTGAAAGAGGAAAACCCGTTTGGACGTTTAAATTTGATGAACAAACAGGTGGGGTTGGTTTCCATACTCGCTTTGAAACCATTCTTGGTTTCCTTAAACAAAAACGGGATGAACGAATACAGAATAACAGGGTGATTCTCACAAGCAGTTTAGAAAAAAATCCTGTAGTTAAAGAAGTGGCTCAACAGGGAAATCTTAGACCGATATTTATTTGGCCACATATGGGTCCAGGAATTGATTTGCTTTTAAAAGAAATCTGGTATCAACTTGGACTACAGAATTACTTATATCCGCCAAAACCAGTAAATGAGGAAACCATTCAAAAGGGAAATGTTCATTATACGGAAACCTGTTCTCCTTATGCTTTCAGTATGGGAAGTGTACGCCAGACATTGGATCGTTTACTAGATGATTTAGAAAAAGAGGCAAAAGAATTAGAGCAAATGGTTGAACCAAGAAGGATTATTCTCCTAATGGCAAGGGGAAAGGGACCATGTACTTTTGGCTGGTATGCCATCGCTGGCGAAAAAGCATTACGAGAAGAATACGCGGATAAGTTAAAGCGTTATGGACATACTTTTGGAATGGTTGCGTTGGATAATGAGGGGCGTGATCTGATCCCATTCCTTCAAGAATTAGCCAATGTGGCAGAAAATGATCAGATCAAGAAAATCATTCGACTTTTAGACACGATCTTAATTGACCATGGTAAAGGTAAAGGACGTTTTCAGGCTATAAAGGCAGAATTCAAATTGATTAAACAATTAAAACAGATTGTTTGGCCTGGGTGGCAAAAGCTCCTTGCTTATGAAGAACTACAAAATAAGGCATTAGTAACTCGCGCTCACGAATATCAAAAAGGGATGACTACTCTCCGTTTGAAATATTGGATTGAGAAATTGGATCACGTTCATACGTTAGAAGAAATTGAAGAGATTAAGAATACTGCACTCTATGACCTGGATTCAATTCCGCAAGATTCTGAGCCCAAGCCAAAAGTGGTGGTTGTTGGCGAAATTTATGTGGCTCTTACTTCCTTTGCCAATCGGGGAACCGTTGACCATTTGTTAGGGCAGCATGGAATCGAAGCGGTAGAAGGAATGCGCTTAAGTCACTTTATCAAAGGGGCATTTAAAGGATTAAAGATGCATTATCTAAATCAGCACCCCCTTTTAAAACCATGGTTAGACAAACTGGAAGCTCTTGGCTGGTATCATCGAAATCGTTGGGTTCGAGAACCTTTTGCCAACCCTTTTTTAGAACATGAAATTGGTGGCGACGGGCAACCCACTGTGGCATATGCTCGCCATCATATTGAACAAGATGGAGTAGACGGAATCCTTCATATCTATCCTTTTAAATGTATGCCAGAAGGAATGGCAAAGGATGCGCTTGATGAAATGAGTCCAATCTATGGGGTAAAAAGCCTTCACTTGTCTTTTGATAAAGAGATTGAGATTGAACGATTAAGAACAGAGATTGGTACCTTTGCAACACTGTTGTATCAGGATCTAGAACGAAAACAAGGGTTGAATCCACAAAAGGAAATAGAACGAAGACAAAAAATTGGCCAAACGATTGAACAGGCTTATTACCATTCGAAGAAGTCAAAAAGTAAAGTGATCAAGGAGAAAGCTTTGTAGCCTCATGCTGCAAAGCTTTTTTAAATAGGTTTGTATGATTCTATAAGCTCGACTTTAGCGAGCGAGCTTTCCCTTCGACCGTTTATAGCCGTAAGGTTAGGAGTGCGTTAGAATCATACAAGCCATACTAAATGCTCATAGAGACAAAATAGTTCTTGACGCTTATGTCCATTGGTGGTAGACTTTATAACAACACTTTAGTTTGGTAGCATAGTAAAGTATCGTGAATCGAAAAAAGGATGGGAACAATGGGAAAGTTAAAAAACTTTGAGAAACCAATTGGATTTCGCGATCTTTTACCAGAGATGGCAAATCAGAAAAGAGAAATAGAGAATCGTTTACAGACCTTGTTTTCTCGTTGGGGATACCAAGAGATGATCACCCCAACTTTGGAATACGATCAAATCGTTGGAAAAGCAAGTGCGATCTCGGATTCGAAGATGTTTCGTTTACTCGACCGTCAAGGAAATGCGCTTGTTTTACGTCCAGATATGACTGCTCCAATTGCACGGGTTGTTTCTTCTGTTTTACGAAATGAAACATTACCGATTCGTATTTCCTATCATGCAAATGTCTTTCGTGCACAAGAAAATGAAGCAGGTCGTTTTTCGGAATTTTACCAATCGGGAATTGAGCTGATCGGAGAAAGAACACCTGATGCGGATGCCGAAGTGTTAACCCTAGCGATTCAATCGTTGAGACAAGTAGGGATCGATTCATTTCGGATCATTGTTGGTCATGTAGAATATTTAAATGGAATATTGGATGAATGGATCGATGAAGAAGAACAAAAAAAAGTTTTAAAAGAAAGGTTAGCAAAACGAGATTTTGTGGGCTATCAACGATTTGTTGAAGAAAATATAGGGATGGAACTAGGAAGAAAAACCCTTTTATCCATTCTTGATTTACAAGGGGATTTTAGCGTTTTAGCAAAAGCAAGGAAAATCACTTCTTCAGAAAAGGCAGAAAAAGCCCTTGACGAGCTTATTCAAATCTACCAACTCCTTCAACTCTATCAAGTAGAAGAATACGTATCTTTTGATCTTATTTTTGTTCCCCATTTGGAATACTATACAGGAATGGTCTTTGAGGCAACAGGGGAAGGATTAGGTTTTCCTGTATGTAGTGGTGGACGGTATGATTCCTTATTATCCTTGTTTAATAACCCCCAATATGCGACAGGATTTGCTTTGCATCTTGATCGAATACTTGATCTTGCAACCGTCAATCAGGAATCAAAGGAAAAAGTCTATATCATTTATGATTTGGCACATCAGGATGAAGCATTACGTTATGCTGTCAAATTACGTGAGACAAAGGGTATGGTTGTGGAGACGATACGCATAGATTCCAAAGAGGATCTTCAATTCATTCGTTCTAACAATAAAACGGTTGAGCGGATTTACTTTTTACAGGAGGACATAGAGGAATGAAAGAACAACGATTAACCATTGCTGTGCCAAAAGGTCGGATTATGGGAGAAGCGATAGAAATTTGGCGAAAGGCAGGGTTACCTGTCCCAAAAGATATTGAAGATACACGCAAATTAATCTTGACGACGGAAGATGGAGCAATGGAATGGATCCTAGCTAAACCGATGGATGTCCCTACTTATGTGGAATATGGAGTAGCAGATCTAGGTATTGCTGGCAAAGACGTTCTGATGGAAACAGGACGAGAAGTTTATGAACTCCTTGATCTGAAAATTAGTCAATGCCGTTTATCCGTTGCTGGACTACCTAGAGTGGAGCCAAAGGGAATCATGCCAAGAATAGCAAGTAAATATCCAAGAGTGGCAGAAAGATATTTTCGTGAACAGGGAAAACAGGTGGAAGTGATTGAACTTCATGGATCGGTTGAATTAGGGCCAATCGTTGGTTTGGTTGACCGGATTGTCGATATTGTCTCTACTGGACAGACATTAAAAGAAAACGGTCTTGTCGAATATGAAACCATTGCCGATATATCGACTCGCCTAATCGCCAATCAAGTGAGTTACCGAATGAAACAAGCAGCCATTAAAGAGATTATAGAACGCTTAAAAGAAGTAATCTAAGGAGGGTTTATGATGATCAAGATCTATCGCCAGTATACAGAATTTAAACGTCGGGAAAACAATGACAATCTTGAAGAGAAAAGACAACGGGTCTTAGAAATCATCCAACAAGTACGAATGAATGGGGACAAGGCCCTCCTTGCTTTTACCAAAGAATTTGATCATGTAGAACTATCATCCCTTAGAGTCCCTGTTGAAGAAATTGAGCAAGCTGATCAGAAGGAAGATTCAGCTTTTGTTTCTGCTTTAAAAGAGGCAGCAGAAAAAATTCGCTCCTTTCACCAAAAACAAAAACGGGAATCATGGTTTAGCACCGAAGAAGATGGAACGATTTTAGGTCAGAAGGTTACACCGATGGATCGGGTGGGGATCTATGTACCTGGAGGGACAGCCGCTTATCCTTCTTCCGTATTGATGAATGCGATCCCTGCTCAAGTAGCGGGAGTAAAAGAGATTGTGATGGTGACCCCACCGAATCGAGATGGTAAAGTGAATCCCCATGTTTTATTAGCTGCAAAAATTTTGGGGATTGATGAGGTTTATGCAGTAGGTGGAGCACAAGCTGTTGCTGCATTAGCTTATGGAACGGAGACGATCAAACCAGTAGACAAAATTGTCGGTCCTGGGAATATCTTTGTTGCCTTAGCCAAACGGGAAGTGTTTGGTCAAGTTGGAATCGATATGATTGCGGGTCCTAGTGAAATTGCGATTGTGGCTGATGAGAATGCCAATCCAATCTATCTAGCAGCTGACCTCTTATCTCAGGCTGAACATGATCCGATGGCTTCTTCCGTATTATGGACAACATCTGAGTCTTTAGCAGAAGCAGTCCAATTAGAGGTGGAAAAACAGTTACAGCAATTACCACGTGAACGAATAGCAAGGGAATCGATTGAGAATTATGGTGGAATTATTGTTGTCGAGAGTTTAGAAGAGGCTTTTAAACAGGTGAATCAAATGGCTCCTGAGCATTTGGAAGTGATGGTCGAACAACCCTTTGCATGGCTTCCAAAAATTAAGCATGCTGGCGCGATTTTCTTAGGAACATATAGTTCAGAACCTGTAGGCGATTATTTTGCAGGACCAAATCACGTGCTACCGACAAGTGGTACGGCAAGGTTTTCTTCGCCGTTAAATGTGGATGATTTTATCAAGAAATCGAGTATTATCGCTTATAGTAAGGAAGCGCTTTTTGAACATGGGAAGAAAATTATTACGTTAGCTGAAAAAGAGGGACTACATGCCCATGGAAAAGCGATAGCGGTTCGATTGGAAGGTGAGAGGTAATGGAACGGGAACGAAAAGCAAGAATCTATCGAAAAACGAAGGAAACAGAGATCGAAGTGGTATTAAACCTCGATGGGGAAGGCAAAACAGAACTAGAGACAGGGGTTCCCTTCCTTGAACATATGTTGGATTTATGGAGCAAACACGGTCATTTCGATTTAACTGTTAAAGCTAAAGGAGATATTGAGATTGATGATCACCATACCGTTGAAGATATCGCAATTTGCTTAGGTCAAGCCTTTAAAGAGGCATTAGGTTCCAAGGAAGGGATCAACCGGTATGGAATGAGTGTTGTTCCCATGGATGAAGCGTTAGGTCAAGTGATTGTCGATATTAGCAATCGTCCTCATTTGGAATATCGGATCGACCTTCCTGATTCAAGAATTGGGACATTTGCAACGGAATTATTTCATGAATTCTTATGGAAATTCGCTCTCGAATCACGGATGACGATTCATACGATTGTTCACTATGGCCGCAATTCTCACCATATGATTGAAGCGATTTTTAAGGCATTAGGAAGAAGCCTGCATGAGGCGATTCAAATCAATCCAAAGCAAAAAGGAATTCCTTCGAGTAAAGGGGTATTGTAATGATTGCCATTATAGATTATGGAATGGGGAATTTACACAGTGTGCAAAAAGCATTAGAACGATTAGGTTTTGAAGCAAAAGCTACTGATGGGGCAAAAGAGATTCTATCTGCGGATAAAGTGATCTTACCTGGTGTTGGGGCTTTTGGCGATGCTATGGAGAATCTACGAAAAAAAGAGCTTATCCCTGTCATTCATCAACTGATTGAACAAGGTACACCGTTTTTAGGAATTTGTCTTGGAATGCAGTTATTATTTGATTCAAGTGAAGAACATGGCTATCATCAAGGATTAGGAATATTTCGCGGTCATGTGAAACGTTTTGCGGGAGATTATAAGATTCCCCATATGGGCTGGAATGAATTAAACATTCAGCAAAAAGATCATCCATTGTTTGCAGGGATAGAGGGAGGGCATGTCTATTTTGTCCATTCCTACTATGTTGACGTAGAAGAAAAAAGCATCTTATTAGCAACGACCGATTATTATCAAGAGGTTCCAGCGATTGTTGGGAAGAACCATGTCATCGGCATGCAATTTCACCCAGAAAAAAGTGGCCAGGTTGGCATGAAATTGTTGGATCGATTTGCAAAGGGGGAGATTGCATGAGTTTTACCATTTACCCAGCTATCGATCTGCGTGGTGGACAGTGTGTTCGCTTATTTCAAGGAGATTATGGACAAGAAACGGTTTATGGAGATCCCATCGAAATCGCAAAACAATGGCAGAAAAGGGGTGCAACCTGGTTGCATCTTGTGGATCTTGATGGAGCCAAAGAAGGAGCACCGATTCAAATGGAAGTGATTGCGAAGATCGTCAAAGTGATTGATATTCCTGTCCAAGTAGGTGGTGGGATCCGAACATTGGAGACGATCCAAAAATATTTTCAACTTGGCGTTTCTCGTCTTATCTTGGGAACGGCTGCATTAGAAAACCGGGAATTGTTAAAACAAGCCCTTGAGTTAAATCCTGAGGGGATTGCGGTTGGTATCGATGCACGAAATGGGTATGTCGCAACTCGGGGTTGGTTAGAAACCAGTCAAGTCCCTGCGATCGAACTCGGAAAAGAATTAGTTAAGATGGGAGTAAGGCGGTTTATTTTTACCGACATAGCAAAAGACGGGACATTAACAGGACCAAACATTGTGGCGACACGACAATTTGCCAAAGAAACCAAAGGAGAAGTAATCGCTTCTGGTGGAGTTAGCCAAATTGAGGATCTGATTCAGTTAAAGCAATATGAAGAAGAGGGAATAGGTGGAGCGATTGTTGGCAAAGCCCTCTATACAGGAAATCTCTCCTTTGAAGAAGCATTACAACGGATCAAGGAGGCATAACGATGTTAACCAAGCGCATTATCTCTTGTTTAGATGTAAAAGATGGGCGGGTTGTAAAAGGAATTCAGTTTGTTCAACTGCGTGATGCAGGTGATCCTGTGGAGTTGGCAAAGGTTTACGATCAAGAGGGTGCCGATGAATTAGTTTTTTTGGATATTTCTGCGACCTATGAAGGGCGGAAAACAATGATTGATGTGGTTGAACGAACGGCCGGATCGATTTCTATCCCTTTTACCGTTGGGGGTGGGATTGGTTCGGTAGATGATATGAGAGCACTCTTACGAGCAGGAGCAGATAAAGTCTCCATTAATTCCAGTGCAGTAGCCAATCCAGACCTCGTCAATCAAGGAGCAAAGGTATTTGGCAACCAATGTATTGTTGTTGCCATTGATGCGAAATATAACGAGGAATGGGAAGATTATGAAGTAGTTACTCATGGAGGAAGAAAACCAACGGGTTTACGGGTTCGCGATTGGGCAAAAGAGGTAGAAAAACGAGGAGCAGGTGAGATCCTTCTAACAAGTATGGATCAGGATGGAAAAAAACAAGGTTTTGATTTAAAATTAACAAGAATGGTTGCTGAAGCTGTTCAAATCCCTGTGATTGCTTCTGGTGGTGGTGGAAATGCGGAACATTTTGCAGAAGCCTTTGAAATCGGAAAAGCAGATGCAGCATTAGCTGCTTCCATCTTTCATTATGGTGAAGTAAAAATTCCCGAATTAAAAGCAGAACTCCAAAAAAAGGGGTTGAATGTTCGTTGAGTAATTTTACAACCGAGATTGATATTTCACAAATTAAGTGGAATGAACAAGGACTATTACCAGTTGTGATTCAAGATGTGGAATCGAAACAGGTTCTAATGGTTGCTTATATGAATGAAGAATCTTTGAAAAAAACGCTTGAATCTGGTGAAACTTGGTTTTGGAGTCGATCAAGAAAAGAACTTTGGCATAAAGGAGCAACTTCTGGCCATATTCAAAAAGTAAAAGAACTAAGATTGGATTGTGACCAAGATACCTTGCTTGTACAAGTAGAACAAACAGGAGTCGCCTGCCATACGGGTTCATACACTTGTTTCCAAGAAGAGAAAGAGCAGGATTCTAGTAAAATACTCGAGAATTTAGCCCAACTTATCCAAGAAAGAGATCAAGAACGTCCAGAAGGATCCTATACCACTTATCTCTTTGAACAAGGTACAGATAAAATTTTGAAAAAAGTAGGAGAAGAGACGAGTGAAGTGATCATTGCTGCAAAGAATGAAAATCGTCAAGAAATCATCAATGAAGCGAGTGATCTTCTCTATCATCTTCTTGTTTTGTTCCAAGCAAAGGGAATCTCCATAAGAGAGGTAATGGCAGAGTTGCAAAGACGACACCAAAGTCCTTCTCATGATCAAAAATTTAACCGTAAACCGGAATTAAAGAAAAGACAATCGTAAACAGGACGTGATACAGATGTTTATCGACTATCATACACACCATGAACGTTGTGGCCATGCAGAAGGACAACTAAGAGATTATATTGAACAAGCGATTCAAATCGGCCTTGATCAATTGGGGCTATCTGATCATATGCCCATTATTCATCTTCCAGAGGAAAAAATTCCATCTGGAACTGCTATGAAACTTCAGCAATTAGATGAATATGTTCAAGAAGCGTTCGATTTAAAAAAGGAATATCGGGGCCAAATTGAGATAAAAGTAGGCATTGAAGCTGATTATGTTGAAGGGTTTGAAGAGGAGATCGAAAATTTACTTTCTCCTTATCCTTTTGATTATATTATTGGTTCGGTTCATTTTTTAGGAGAATGGGATCATTCAGATAGTCGGCAAATGGAAGGTTGGCGAAAAAAATCGATTGATCAGATTTTTAGTGAGTATTATCGTGCTGTTCAAGGAGCAGCAAAATCTGGGCTTTATGATATTATTGGCCATTTTGACGTGATTAAAAAGCATGGACATGTCCCTCGAGGGGATTTAACACCATTGATCGATGAAACGCTAAAAGTGATCAAAGAACAGGATTTAACCTTGGAAGTCAATACCTCAGGACTTTTTAAAGTTGTAAAAGAAATCTTTCCAGCCCCAATCATCATCGAAAAGGCTGTTTCATTAGATATTCCTTTTACCTTAGGCTCTGATGCTCATAAACCTGAACATGTTCATGTTGGTGTAGAAGAAGGAAGAAAGGTGTTAAAAGAATTAGGTGTAAACGAAATTGCCACTTTTGATCAGCGCAAAAGAATCATGGTCCAGTTTTAGATAAAGAGGTGTTATCATGATTAAATGCATCGCTAGTGATATGGATGGGACACTATTAAGTAGCAAACAAACGATCAGTGAAGAAAACCGTACTGCCATTAAAAGAGCACAAGAATCAGGGATTGAAGTTGTGATTGCCACAGGCCGTTCCTATCAGGAAGCGATTTATTTACTGCAAGAAGCAGGAATTTCTTGCCCGATTATTACTACAAATGGCGCAGAAATACGTTCGGAAACCGGGGAAAGAATTGCATCATTTCCATTACAAGGGGAAAAGGCAAGAAAAATCGCCGATTACCTTGACCAAAAAGAAATGTATTATGAAGTTTTTACGAATGAAGGAACATATATTAAAGATTATGAAAAAGGCTTAGCTACCATTATTGATATTTTATCAAGTGCGAATCCTTATTTCGACCCCGATCGATTCCTTGAGAATGCAAAAGAACGGATTAAACGAGAAAGTGTTCGTATCATTGATGATTATCAACCTCTGTTTGTTGATCCGAATATCGAAATTCTAAAAATACTCGCTTTTTCTTTAGATGTAGGAAAGAAAAAAGAAGTCGAACAATATCTCCTTCAATTTGACGTTGCTGTCAGTTCCTCAGGGTATGATAACCTAGAAATTACCGATATTCATGCCCAAAAAGGACTCGCGTTAGAATACTTTACTCGTGAACGAAAAATTAAGATGGAAGAAACAATGGCGATTGGTGATAGTTATAATGATCTATCTATGTTTTCGCGTGTAGGAATGGCGGTTGCAATGGGAAACGCGAATGCAGAAATCAAAGAAAAGGCAGATCAAGTAACAGCCACCAATGATGAAAATGGAGTTGCCAAAGCGATTTTACAATCATTAAAAATAAGCAATCCTCGGGAATAATATCGATTGAATTCAATAAAATCCCAATCCTATTCTCAAAAAATAGGATATGGGGATTTTTTTTAAATAAAAATTAGTACCAAGTCATATGAATTAGTATTATAATAAAGTAATAAAGAAGTAAAGGGTTAAAAGAAGAGGATTAAAAGAATAAGTACTGAAGAAAAGGAGAATGGTCATGGATTTTAAACATCTGATCGCGCCGAATAGATACAACTTAACACAAGAGGTTGAGAAGTTTGCTTCCGACAAAGTTGCGCTGAAATGGGAAAATGAAGAAGGACATTATGAAGAGATAACCTATAACGACCTCTTAAACAAGGCCAATCAACTTGCCAATGCATTGACAAAGTTGGGTTTAACAAAAGGGGATCGGGTATTAGTAATGATGCCACGATTCATTTTCTCCTACGTGATTTATCTCGCTTGTTTAAAAGCTGGTCTTGTAATCATTCCTGCTTCAGAGCTGTTACGTGCCAAAGATCTTAGTTATCGAATCAACCATGGAGAAGCAAAAGCGATCATCGCATATTCCGAATTCCATCAAGAGATTGATTTGATTACTGAACCGATGCCAACATTACAAGTTAAAATTTCTTACGGAAAAGAAGTGGATGGTTGGCTCTCGGTAGAACAATTAATGAAAAATGAATCGCAAACCTTTGAAACAATACGAACTACAAAAGACGATATTGCTTTTCTAACTTACACTTCAGGAACAACTGGTTTTCCAAAAGGAGTATTGCATAGTCATGGATGGGCCTATGCCCATTTACGGATCGCTGCAGATTTATGGCTAGATATTCAAGAACATGATCTTGTTTGGGCAACAGCGGGGCCTGGATGGCAGAAATGGGTTTGGAGTCCTTTCTTATCGATCTTAGGCAAAGGAGCAACAGGATTTATCTATCATGGAAGGTTTCAGCCTCATAAATATTTAACCCTATTACAGAATTACAAGGTGAATGTCTTATGTTGTACCCCGACAGAGTACCGTTTAATGGCTAAAGTGGATGGATTAAGTCAATACAATCTCTCCCATTTACGTAGTGCTGTATCTGCAGGAGAGCCGTTAAATCGTGAAGTGATTGATGTTTTTAGAAATTATTTTCAAATTGAAGTACGTGATGGTTATGGTCAAACCGAAGGAACTTTAATGGTAGCGACTTTAAAAGATATGAAAGTAAAGCCTGGATCAATGGGTAAACCAACTGTTAACGACGCTATTGAAATTATCAATGAAAACGGAGAGCCGGTTGCGATAGGTGAAGTAGGGGATCTTGCTGTTCATCGCAATCATCCTGCACTTTTTAAAGGCTATGATAAAGATCCAGAAAGAACTTCAGCTGTCTTTCGTGGTGATTACTATATTACTGGTGATCGTGCGCGAAAAGATCAAGAAGGGTATTTTTGGTTTGAAGGTCGTAGAGATGATATTATTATCAGTTCAGGTTATACCATCGGTCCATTTGAAGTTGAAGATGCATTGATGAAACATCCTGCTGTGAAAGAATGCGCTGTTGTTGCTAGTCCTGACGAAATCAGGGGGCATGTCGTTAAGGCATTTATCGTCTTAAAAGAAGGAATTCATGATGGATTGGAATTAGAACACGAATTGAAAGAACATGTGAAGCGCTTGGCAGCACCTTACAAATATCCAAGAAGAATTGAATTTATAAAAGAATTACCAAAAACAAATTCAGGGAAAATTCGTCGGGTCGAATTACGTGAATTAGAAGAACAAAAATATAAAGCTTTAGATATGTAGTGTATAAAATCGGGTATTATGGTATAAAAGAGATAGGAAGACCATGGAGGGGTTTTATGCACAGGAGATACCTCGAAATCTACGAAGAGATTAAAAATGCAATACTAGCCGGAACCTATCGTCCAGGTGAAAAACTATCTTCTGAACACGAATTTTGTCAAAAATATAGGGTCAGCCGAGGGACTATTCGTAGAGCACTAGAGTTGCTTGCAGAAGAAGGTTTTGTTCACAGTTTGCACGGGAAGGGCGTTTTTGTCTTAGATAAACACCCAATTACATTCTCCTTCGGGGGTCTTATTAGTTTCAAGGAAGCAAGTGAAGGTAATGATCAGCCTTTTCAGACGTATGTTCCTAAATTTGAGGAGATCATCATTGATCAATCCCTCCATAAGAAAACGAATTTACCAATTGGTGAAGAAGCATATCATATCTATCGTGTACCTATTCATGGCATTGCCTTTGAACCAACTGAAGGAGAAGTAGTTGCACCCATTGATGGGGAGATTATTCAACTTTTCCATACGAAACATGCAGTGGGAATTCGTAGTAAAGGTGGATTAGAAATTTTAACCTCCCATCGAAAGAAGTCTCCCACTTCTAAACGTGAAGGTGCAACAAAACCAGTGAAAGTGGGAGATGAATTTCGGTTAGGCGTAGCCTAAAGTTGTCTCTTTTTTGTACTATGATATAATCAGTCTTAGATAAATAAAAGGCTGTTATACAAATGAAATTAGATAATAATAATCATTCGGTATTCCTATTGTATTATCATCTTGTTCTGGTCGTAAAATATCGCAGACAAGTGATTGATGATACCATATCTGACTATGCAAAAGATATGTTTGTTCGATTGGGCGAAAATTACAATATTTCCTTGGTCGAATGGAATCACGATATTGACCATGTGCATATTTTGTTCAAAGCGCATCCGAATAGTGAACTATCAAAGTTCATCAATGCCTATAAAAGTGCAAGTTCTCGATTGATCAAAAAGCATTTTCCACAAGTGAAAAGAAAACTGTGGAAAGAGTATTTTTGGTCAAGAAGCTTTTGCTTACTTACAACGGGCGGTGCGCCCATCGAAGTGATAAAGCAGTATATAGAAGATCAAGGGATGAAGTGAGGTGATTCGATATGGCAAACAAAGCATATAAATTTCGTCTGTATCCAACGAAAGAACAAGAGCAACTTCTTGCGAAAACCTTCGGTTGCGTTCGTTTCGTCTACAACAAAATGTTGGCTGAACGAAAGGAAACATATGAACAATTCAAGGACGATAAAGAAGCCTTGAAAAAGCAAAAATTCCCGACTCCTGCCAAGTATAAAAAGAAGTTTGCATGGCTCAAAGAAGTCGATAGCCTTGCATTGGCAAATGCTCAACTGAACTTGCAGAAGGCATACCAAAACTTCTTTTCTGGTCGTGCAGAATTTCCGAAGTTCAAAAGCCGTAAGGCAAGACAATCCTATACAACCAATGTGGTCAACGGAAACATTATGCTTTTGGATGGTTATATCAAATTACCAAAACTGAAACTTGTAAAGATGAAGCAACATCGAGAAATTCCATCAGATCATATTATCAAATCTTGTACGGTTTCTCGAACAAAAACGGGAAAATACTATGTTTCTATTCTCACCGAATACGAACATCAACCTATACAAAAAGAAGTACAAGCTGTTGTTGGTTTGGATTTTTCCATGAATGGCTTATTTGTTGATAGCGAAGAAGGTAAGACAGCCAATTACCCTCGTTTCTATCATCAAGCCTTGGAAAAATTAGCGAAGGAACAGCGTATTCTATCACGCAAAAAGAAAGACTCTAATCGTTGGCACAAACAGCGACTAAAAGTGGCGAAGCTACATGAAAGAATTGCGAACCAACGAAAAGACTTTCTACATAAGGAATCGTACAAATTAGCAAAATTGTATGATTGCGTGGTTATCGAAGACCTCAACATGAAGGGAATGTCGCAAGCCCTCAATTTCGGCAAAAGCGTTGCTGATAATGCATGGGGCATGTTCACGACATTTCTCCAATACAAGTTAGAGGAGCAAGGGAAAAGAATTATCAAAATAGATAAGTGGTTTCCATCATCCAAAACTTGTTCATGTTGCGGTCAAGTAAAGGAGTCTCTATCTCTTGCTGAGCGCATATTCCACTGTGATTGTGGTTTTGTAGCAGATAGAGACTGGAATGCTTCTATCAATATCAAACTTGAAGGATTACGCTTATTAGCGTTAGCATAGCAAAAAGAACTCTTGGAACAAGAGGGATAGCTCGGTCAGTTTTCGTTGGCTACTAAAAGCAACGATAAGTCGAGAAGCCCCTACTTCAAAAACCGCAAGGTTTTAAGTGGTGGGTAGTTCACTCCACATCGGTTTAGAAACGGTACAAATGGAAGGAGAAGGTTTCACTGCACATGTGAAAGAAGGGGACAAAGTTAAAGCTGGTGATGCTTTGATTAGTTTTGACCTTAATCTCATCAAGGAAAAGGCCAAAAGTACCATTACTCCATTGGTGATCACAAACGGAGAGAAAGTAGGACAGATGGAAAGACTGGCGCAAGAGAATGTAAGCAAAGGGCAAACCCAAGTATTAAAAATTCATCTTGCTTAATCAATTGATTTAAAATAAAATAATAGAATTAAAAAATCAAGTGGCTATGTTCACTTGATTTTTCTATACTGCGATGAAAGTGCAGTACAATAAACAATTTTTTACAGTCTTTATTACTAAAAGGCAGTTTAAGAGGATGGAAAACAAATGAAGGATAAAAAAACTTATCAAATCCTGCGAATTTTAAATAATAATACGCTACTGGCCAAAGATGAATTAGGAAATGAAGTTGTGCTTTTAGGAAAAGGGATTGGTTTTAATTGTAAAAAAAGAGAATATTTGGTTGGTAAACAATTACAAGCGATTGAAAAAGTATTTACCCTTTCTTCTGATGCAAACCGCGATTCCATCTTACGTGTTCTTACAGAGGCTGATGATGAAACGATACATGCGATTCATGATGTGATTCAATATATTGAAAAGAACTCGGACCTTCATTTTACAGAACAATTTTTAGTCTCTTTTATTGATCATATTTCCTTTGCGATAAAACGTTTACAACAGGGAATTAATATCGATAACCCCTTTTTATTTGAGATTCGAACCCTTTACCCAGAAGAGTTTGCTCTCGCATTACAAGGATTGAAGATTTTAGAACAAAAATTAAATCTGGAAATCCCAGAAGATGAGGCTGGGTTTATTACCCTTCATCTTCATAGTCTTAGGACCAATCAAAGCATTAACAAAATGAATCGTTTTTCAGCACTTGTCAATCAATTGATTCATGTGATTGAAGAAGAATTAGCGATCAAGATTGACAAGGAGTCCATCGATTATGCCCGCCTAGTGACACACTTGCGCTTTGCCATTGAAAGAACGGAGCAAAACCAACACTTAGGAGAAAATCATCCCTTAAGTTCTTTATTGCAAAAAGAGTATCCTATATGTTATAATCTCGCTTGGAAATTAGTTAAGATCATGCAAAATACCTTAAAGACAGAAATACCAAAAGCAGAAGTTGTTTATCTCACTATGCATATTCAAAGAATATTGAATCATATCAATGAAAATTGAAAATGAAAGCGTCTACGTGTTACTGATTCGATCAGGCATGAGTAAATTTTTGGTGATTATGACATCCTAGTCATATCACAATTATTACTCATGCCTTTTTCTTTTTTGGTATTTCCTGCCGATATTAGCAGAAATTATAAATTAAAGGAGGATTAACGATGCTAAAAAAAATCTTTAGTGTGTTGCAACAAGTAGGTAAAGCATTGATGTTACCTGTTGCCATTCTACCTGCAGCTGGAATTTTGTTAGCTTTTGGGAATGCACTGCAAAACCCCGAGTTGATAGAAAGAATTCCAGCTTTAACAAGTCCTAGTTTTCAACTAGTTGCAAAGGTGATGGAGGATGCAGGGGGAATCGTATTTAGCAACCTTCCACTCCTTTTTGCTGTGGGAGTTGCTGTTGGATTAGCTGGTGGAGAAGGAGTTGCTGGTCTTGCCGCAATTATTGGTTTTCTGATCATGAATATTACGATGGGAGACATTCTTCATATCACCCCTGAAATGGTTGCAAAAAGTCAATCTTATGCAACAGTACTTGGTATTCCAACGCTGCAAACAGGGGTTTTTGGTGGGATCATCGTAGGTATTTTAGCCGCTTATTTATATCGAAAATATTACACCATCCAACTCCCGCCATTTTTAGGTTTTTTTGCGGGGAAACGTTTTGTGCCGATTGTCACTGCAGGATCTGCATTAATCTTGGGTATTTTAATGACTTTTATTTGGCCGCCTGTTCAAAATGCATTAAATGTATTTTCTCACAGTATGATCGATCAAAATAAAACGTTAGCTGCGTTTATCTTTGGTTTGATTGAACGATCCTTAATTCCATTTGGACTTCATCATATTTGGTATGCCCCATTTTGGTATGAATTTGGGAACTATGTCTCAAAAGCAGGTCAAATCATTCATGGGGATCAACATATCTTTTTCGCTCAGTTAAAAGATGGGGTACCTTTTACAGCTGGAACATTTATGACAGGGAAATTCCCATTTATGATGTTTGGTCTTCCTGCCGCAGCCTTAGCGATGTATCACGAAGCAAGGCCTGAGAAGAAAAAGATTGTTGCAGGAATTCTTGGTTCTGCAGCCTTAACATCGTTTTTAACAGGAATTACAGAACCGATTGAATTTACATTCTTGTTCATTGCACCTATCTTATTTGCGATCCATGCGGTCTTTGCTGGATTATCCTTTATGATTATGCATATCCTAAATGTAAAAATTGGGATGACCTTCTCTGGCGGTGTCATCGACTATATCCTCTTTGGAATTTTACCAAACCGTACTGCATGGTGGCTCGTCATACCAGTGGGCTTAGTATTTTCTGTAATTTATTATTTTGGTTTCCGTTTCGCTATTCGCAAATGGGATCTAAAAACCCCTGGCCGAGAAGACGAGGAAAATCGAGTTGAAAATACAGCAGATCATTCAGATAGTCTTGCTGCAAAAGTTTTAAAAGCCTTTGGAGGGAAGGAAAACTTAAGTGTACTCGATGCTTGTATTACTCGTTTACGGGTTACGGTAAAAGATCCAACGAAAGTGAATAAAGAAGAATTAAAAAAATTAGGAGCAGCAGGAGTCATGGAAATGGGCAATAACTTTCAAGCGATCTTTGGAACAAAGTCTGACTCCTTAAAGGAACAAATAAAAGCAATAATCAATGGTCAATCACCGGAAGCAGTGGAACAAAAGAACTTGATCAATGTCATTCCAAACAATATAGAAACCGTTGAAGAAGGTATCGAATATATCGTTGCTCCATTAGATGGAGAAGTCATTGACCTTTCAGAGGTGCCAGATCAAGTTTTTGCTGGTAAAATGATGGGGGATGGGTTTGCGATCAATCCTTCAGATGGAAAAGTTGTTTCTCCTATAAAAGGAAAAATCACAACCATCTTTCCGACTAAACATGCGATTGGTCTAGTTTCTCACAGTGGTTTAGAGGTTCTCATCCATGTAGGAATCGATACGGTTAATCTACAAGGAAAAGGATTTGAATTATTGGTGAAAGATGGACAAGAAGTAGAGGTTGGGACACCGTTATTAAACGTCGATTTGGATTATATCCGCACCCATGCCAAATCAACGATTACACCCATTGTCTTCACCAATTTAAATGAGAATCAATTCCTTCATGTCAATAAAGGAGAAGTAAAAGCTGGAACCACAGAAATTGCAATTATTGAAAAGAAATAACCTGTTCATAATTAAAAAATTTTAGAATCACAAGGAGGAATATCAAATGGTAGAAAAAGTATTTACAGTAAAAAATCCAACAGGACTTCATGCTAGACCTGCAACATTATTAGTACAAAAGGCAAGCTCTTTCCCATGTGAGATCACGATCGTAAAAGGAGATAAACAGGTAAATGCCAAAAGTATTATGGGAATTATGTCGTTAGGTGTTCGACAAGGTGATGAAATTAAAGTAGTTGTAAACGGGGAAAACGAAGATGAGGCACTTCAAGCAATCGGTGAGATCCTAGAATCTGAACACGAATAAGGAGGATAAGCGATGGAATGGAGAGGGATAGCTGCCTCATCTGGAATAGCTATGGGGCCTGCTTTTCTTCTTAAAGAGGAAAAAGTAGATGTCCAAAGATATGAAGTGAATGACATAGAACAAGAAGTGAAACGCTTTGAAGAAAAAGTAAAGCAATCCATCAGCGAGTTGGAAGCGATTCAACAAAAAGCAAAGGAAAAATTAGGAGAAAAAGAAGCGCAGATCTTTGCTGCTCATATTCTCGTTTTGCAAGATCCAGAATATATTGGCGCAGTAAAAGAGAAGATTCAAACCGAATCCATTAACGCAGAAGCCGCATTAAAGGAAATCACAGATCAATTCATTACCATTTTTGAAAGTATGGATAATGAGTACATGAGAGAACGGGCTGCCGATATTCGCGACGTAAGCAGTCGGGTTTTAAAAAGACTTGCTGGAATAGAAGAAAAATCGTTAGAAGACTTCAATGAACCTGTTGTTTTAGTTGCTCACGATCTAACCCCCTCCGATACAGCCCAATTAGATCGGGATAAAGTTGCGGGCTTTGCCACCAATATTGGCGGTCGAACTTCTCATTCGGCGATTATGGCTCGCTCCATGGAAATTCCTGCGGTTGTAGGCTTAAAGAATATTCTTGAAGGGGTAGAAGCTTTAGATTATCTCATTGTCGATGGCATTGAGGGAGTCGTTTATAAAAATCCCACTTCAACGATGATTGAACAATATGCAATAAAGAAAAAAGCTTATGAAGCAGAACTTGCTGAACTAGCGAAGTTGAAGGCAGAGCCTTCGATTACAAAGGATGGTCATCGTGTAGAAGTCGTCGCCAATATTGGTAATCCAAATGATGCAAAAGTTGCTGTTGCCAATGGGGCAGAAGGAATTGGTTTATTCCGCACAGAGTTTTTGTATATGGGAAGAACCGACCTTCCTTCTGAAGAGGAGCAGTTTGAGGCCTATAAACAAGTGGCAGAGATGTTCGCAAAAGAGAACCCAATCGTTATTCGTTCTCTGGATATTGGCGGAGACAAAGAATTGCCTTATCTTGATCTGCCGAAAGAGATGAACCCGTTCCTTGGCTATCGAGCAATTCGACTCTGTTTAGATCGTACCGATATTTTTAAGACACAACTTCGTGCGATTTTGCGTGCAAGTGTCTATGGTAATATTAAACTAATGTATCCGATGATTGCTTCTTTACAGGAATTACGCGAGGCGAACAAGATTCTAGCTGAGGTCAAACAAGAACTAGATCAACAAAATATTCCCTACAATAAGGAAATGGAAGTAGGGATGATGATTGAAATCCCAGCAGCAGCAGTGATTGCAGATCAACTTGCAAAAGAAGTGGATTTCTTCAGTATTGGAACAAATGATTTAATTCAATACACCATGGCTGCCGATCGCATGAATGAGCGTGTCTCTTATTTATATCAACCCTTTAACCCTGCTGTACTGCGATTAATCAATATGGTAATTCAGGCTGCTCATAAAGAGGGAAAATGGGCAGGAATGTGTGGTGAAATGGCTGGTACTATTCCAGCGATCCCGATCTTATTAGGAATGGGATTAGATGAGTTTAGTATGAGTGCTTCATCTGTTCTTAAAGCCCGTTCTTTGATCCGAAAATTAAATGCAGCTGAAATGAAACTCGTTGCGGAAAAAGTTCTGCAAATGGAAACCGCTGAAGAAATTGTACAATATGTTGAGCAAGAGGTCTTGGAAAAAATAAAATAGAAAATTATAAAATCCCCCTTTACAAAATTAATCTTGTCTAGGGGGATTTTATTATATTATTATCGTTATTTCTATTTGTTCTAATTTGACAGTTCAAACGCGAGGGTGATTGATCGACGAGTGCGTCAAACCGACAGGTTTCCCGTCTTTACTTTTTTTATGTGTCGCTTTATAATAATTGTAAATTAAAATAATTGGTAAAATTTAATAAACGTAACAAGGGGAGCCTATAGAGATAGGCTGAGAAAGAAATGTTATTTCTGACCCTTATCACCTGACTTGGGTAATGCCAACGTAGGGAATGTTACACAGTCTTTTATGTGCAAATTCTTTACGGATTTGCACTTTTTTAATTTAAAAGGATTTAGCAAAGGGGGGCGGCGGGAATTTGGTTGTTAATGGTAAAGAAATCACAGGATTTGCAGGAAAAACGGTGGCTGAGTTGTTAAATGAACTTAAACTAAACCAAACACTTGTAGTCGTAGAAATCAATTTTGATATTATACCTAAAGATCAATATGATATAAGAATCCTTCAAGAAACAGATAAAGTAGAAATTGTTAGTGTTGTTGGTGGAGGTTGATTGAAAGATTTTACTACAAGTTCTTATCGATGAAAAAATAAGAAAAAAGGAGTGGGGTTTAGAAATGAGTAAATTAAGTATTGGTGGAGTCGAATTAAAAAGCCGCTTATTCATTGGTACTGGAAAATTTCCTAATCATCAAATTCTACCAGAAGTGATTCAAGCTTCGGAATCACAAGTCATCACGATGGCAATTCGACGTGTAAACTTAGATTCAAAAGAGGAGAATATTCTAGAATATATACCAAAGGACTGTATTTTATTACCAAATACTTCTGGAGCAAGAAATGCACAAGAGGCAGTGAGAATTGCAAGACTTGCTAGAGCAATGGGATTAGGGAACTGGATTAAAATTGAAGTGATCTCGGATAATAAATATCTTTTGCCAGACAATGCAGAAACGATTAAAGCCACCGAGATCTTAGCTAAAGAAGGCTTCGTTGTGCTTCCTTATATGAGTCCCGATTTAATGGCAGCGAAAAGATTAGTAGATGCAGGGGCTGCTGCAGTTATGCCTTTAGGAGCTCCTATTGGAACAAACCGTGGTTTGAAAACAAAAGAGTTAGTTCAAATCATAATCAATGAGATTGATCTCCCAGTGATTGTTGATGCGGGAATTGGAAAACCATCAGAAGCAGCAGAAGCGATGGAAATGGGGGCAGCGGCAGTGTTAGTTAATACAGCCATTGCTACAGCAGAAAATCCCGTCCAAATGGCTAAGGCTTTTTCTTTAGCGGTAAAAGCAGGGTATCTCGCTTACCATGCAAAACTTGCTGAACAACACCAGCTTGCTCAGCCTTCGTCACCTTTAACAGGGTTTTTATATGAAGAGGTGAGATGAAATGGGCTTTTATGATGTATATTCCCAGTATAAGAATATTGACTATCACCAGTTTTATGAAGAATTAACCGACTCAGATATTTTAAAAATCATTCACAAGGATCGTCCAATCAATGAAATTGAATTTCTTGCATTATTATCTCCAAAAGCGGAGAACTATTTAGAATTAATGGCACAAAAGGCTCATACCTTATCCCTTCAACATTTTGGGAAAACCGTTTTATTGTATACTCCCATGTATCTTTCTAACTATTGTACGAATAAATGTACTTATTGTAGTTTTAGTATTGATAACCAAATCAAAAGAAAACAATTAACAGCAGAAGAGATTGAAAAAGAAGCAAAAGCGATCGCAAGTATGGGATTTAAACATCTCTTAATTTTAACAGGAGAATCGAAAAAAGATACACCACTCTCTTACGTGATTGATGCCGTTCACATCTTGAAAAAATATTTTGATTCGATTGGAGTCGAGATTTTCCCATTGACCGTAGAAGAATATCAACAAATGATTGAAGCTGGCGTAGATAGCCTTACCATTTACCAAGAAGTATATGACGAGGAGATTTATCGAAAAGTTCACCTTGCAGGTCGTAAACGTAACTATCATTTCCGACTTGATGCCCCTGAGCGGGGATGCATAGCCAAAATGCGCAATGTCAATATAGGAGCATTATTAGGTTTAGGTGAATGGCGAAGTGAATCCTTTATGACAGGCCTTCATGCGAATTACTTACAAAATAAATACCCTGATGTAGAAATAAGTGTATCTTTTCCAAGAATTCGTCCCCATGTAGGGGTTTTTGAAGATATATATGAAGTAACTGATCAAAATTTAGTACAATTTATGTTAGCGTTACGTATCTTCTTACCTCGTGTAGGGATTACCATTTCGACAAGAGAACGCCAAGGATTCCGCGAGAATTTGATTCCCTTAGGGGTAACAAGAATGTCTGCAGCTTCTTCTACAGAAGTAGGTGGACATTCAATAGAAGATGCGGGGGATGGACAATTTGAGATTGATGATAAACGAAGTCTGGAAGAAGTAAGAGCAGCGATTTTCAAAAAAGGGTATCAACCGATTTTTAAAGATTGGGTAAGGATATGAGGATTAATGTTATATTTAATTACGAATCGAAAAATTGTAAAAAAAGAAAGTTTCATAGGGGTCATCGAGCAAGCGGTATATGGTGGTGTCGATGTCATCATTTTGCGAGAAAAAGATCTATCTATTGAGGAACTATTCCCCTTGGCTTTAAAAATAAGAGAAATCACAAAGAATAATGGAGTTAAGTTGGTGATTAACCATCATTTAGAAGTGGCAAAAGAAGTGCATGCGGACGGTTTTCATACGAGTTATGAAAACTTTATGAAAACAAATATCGACTTTCCTAGTATCATAGGAGTTTCGATTCACCATTTGCTAGAAGCGAAAAAAGTTGAGAAAAAAGCGAATTATCTTCTTGCAGGGCATGTTTTTGAGACAGATAGCAAGAAAGGGCTTAAACCAAGGGGGATATCCTTTATTGAAAATCTAAAACAAGAAGTTCATATTCCTATTGTAGCCTTAGGGGGAATTCATTTACACAATATTGAACAATTACTTATAAGAGGAATCGATCATATTGCAGTCATGTCGGCGATTATGTCATCGGAAGACCCTTATCAAACGACAAAAAATTTGAAAAACAAAATGAAGAAATTTAATCATCAAAGCGAAGCGTGAGCATTAGTTGTTCACGCTCTTTTTTATGTGCGCCCAGCATGGGCGCAAACTAAACCTATACACCTAATACAAGAATCTTTGTCCTGTTTATGTTATACTATTTTATAGGAAATCGTGTAAAGTTGGAGGCTACTATGGACAAACAAAATCGCATGACAGCCAAACAAAAGAATAACGTGATTCCAATGGCTTTCGATGCGGATTTTTTCTTCGAAAGGGCTATGCATTACCTTGAACAACATAACTACACAAAGGTCTTAAAATACCTTTGGAAAAGTGTTGAATATGATTCCAGTAATCCTGTGCATTATTGTAATATTGCTGGAATTTTAGCAGAGATGGGAAGATTTGAAGAATCCACTCGACTTTTACTATATGTTGTTGAAAAACTAGATCCGAATCTGAAAGAGTGTTACTTTTATTTAGCTAGTAATTATACCTATCTAGATGATTTGGAGTCTTCCTACCACTATGTAAAGTACTATCTTGAAATTGATCCTAATGGGGAATACGCAGATGAAGCGAAAGAAATGCTAGACTATGTGGCCTATGAGTTAGAACTATCTGAAGAACAAAGAGAAAACGATAATATGCAATTATTGATTTGGCATCGTCAGGCAAAGCGTGCCATTGAAGAGGGAAAATATTATGAAGCCATCAAACTGTTACTAAGAATCTTAGAAATTAATCCTGACTTTATCATTGCACGCAATAATTTATCACTTGCCTATTTTTACATGGGGAATGTAAATAAAGCGATCGAGCAAGCAGAGTTGGTTTTAGAAAGGGAACAAACTAATATTCATGCACTAGCAAACCTTGCGATTTATTATCATCATTTGCAAGATAAAAAGCGATATGAAAACTATCTCACGATACTAAAAAAAGTTGTTCCATTTCATCGAGAAGGTTTATATAAATTAGCCACTACCTTTGGAATCTTAGGGGAGGATGAATTTTCCTTTAAATATCTGAAAAAGATGATTAAGGATGGTATAGGGGATTGGCTAGTATTTCATTACGGTGCAATTGCTGCATTCAATACAAAGCGTTATGAGATCGCTGCGAAATGGTGGAAACAACTGTTAGTCAATCGTCCATCAAAAGTAGCTGAGTTTTATTTAGAACTTTTAAATTGGATTGAAAAAGAACCGAATGGACAATTACCCAACCTTCCTTATCTTCATCAAGTTCCATTTCCCGATTGGTTGGATACCATTGAAGAAGA
The DNA here is from genome assembly GCF_004342885.1 of Tepidibacillus fermentans. Classification (NCBI taxonomy): domain Bacteria; kingdom Bacillati; phylum Bacillota; class Bacilli; order Caryophanales; family Bacillaceae; genus Tepidibacillus; species Tepidibacillus fermentans. Next base: position 17,784 of record NZ_SMAB01000011.1, on the reverse strand, counting down.
CCCTGTGCAATATTTTCATCAATCTTTTTTACGCTTCGTCATATTGCGAAGTTTGAAATATGGAGATGAGTTAACGAAGGAACGAGCTGTTGCGATCCTTTATTTTGTTGAAGCTGAGGATACAGAGGAGATTCTCCGTCAACTATTAGTCGATGATCAGCAATCTTTCTCTTTAAAGAAAAAGGTGCTTTTCATTCTAGAAGATATGGATGCGATTCCACCTTATCGACTAAAATGGAATTTACGATTGATCGATAAAGGCCGACTAACTCCTGAGAAAAAACATTGGAAACCATCTTGGATAAAAGTAATGGAAATTCTTGAAGAAGAAATGATCGAAAGATATTCTTTTTTGGAAATTCTTCATGCAAAGGAACTATGGTATCACTTTCTCGCCAAAACGATACCAGATACACCGCAAATTCGTAAGGCAGAAGGATGGGCAGCTGCAATAGAATATATGATTAGCTATCTTCGTGAGAAGCCAATGACGATTGAAAGATTAGGAGAACGATATCTCGTATCTGATCTTACGATTTTGAAAAATATAAAACGGCTTCAAGAAGTCTTATCCTCTACCTACCCATCGAATGAAATTCATCGGTTCAATTAATTTGGACTGATTTTTTTCTATCAGATGGTGAAAATAAGGAGGAACATTCCCACTTCTGACCACTAAACCTAATGTCTGCATTTTATACCCCTTGGGGTACTCGACAATTATGTCAGAATTGAGTAAGATATATATTATGATTTGAGAATAAATAACATTGTTTTATATAAAGGAGGTTATGGATACTTATGAGTGAAGAGAAAGTATATGATGTTGCCATTATCGGTGCGGGTCCTTCAGGAATGACTGCTGCAGTTTACACCTCACGTGCGAATTTAAAAACAGTGATGATTGAAAGAGGTATTCCAGGTGGCCAAATGGCAAATACGGAAGAGATTGAGAACTACCCAGGTTTTGATAGTATCCTTGGTCCGGAACTTGCAAATAAAATGCTTGATCATGCGAAAAAGTTTGGAACCGAATATGCATATGGAGACGTACAAGAGATTGTGGATGGAACTCCATATAAGATTGTAAAAACAGGAAATGGAGACTATAAAGCAAAGGCAGTGATTATAGCAACGGGGGCAAAACCACGTTTGCTTGGTGTACCAGGTGAAAAAGAATTATCTGGTCGTGGTGTTTCTTATTGCGCTGTTTGTGATGGGGCATTCTTCAAAGGAAAAGAATTAGTGGTAGTAGGCGGCGGAGATTCAGCAGTAGAAGAGGCTGTATTCTTAACGAAATACGCTTCAAAGGTAACCATTATCCATCGCCGAGACCAATTTAGGGCACAAAAGATTTTACAAGATCGTGCATTTAAAAACGAAAAAATTGAATATATCTGGAATACCACAGTTGAAGAAATTCTTGGAGAAAATCGCGTAGAAGGGGTTCGAATCAAAAATAAAGTAACTGGGGAAGTTAAAGATTTTCCAGCCCAAGGTGTGTTTATCTATGTTGGAATGGATCCATTAACTGAACCATTTAAAAAACTTGGTATTACAAATGAAGCAGGATATATTCTAACCAATGATAATATGGAAACAAAAATTCCTGGTATTTTTGCATCAGGAGATGTAAGAGAAAAAACGCTACGACAAGTAGTCACAGCTACTGGAGATGGTAGTATTGCAGCAATGGCTGCTCAACACTATATTGAAAGTCTAGAGGATTAAAAAGAATAGATTGTTACAAAGAATTAAAATTTTTGTAACATACGCGTAATATATAGGGGGTATAATAAGATTGAACATTGAAATGACCCCCTTTTCTATATAGAAAAATGTATGCATGGTATCTCGGCCATGCTATTTTTTTGTGTTAGGAGTATGGAAGGGTGAAAGATTGTTAATATAAGAATAACGTGCTATTCTTTATATGGAATCATTTCGGAATAATGACTTTGTCTCAAAGTGTAGGATGAAGTCAGTCATCGAGGTGAAGATTGTGAAACGAGTAACAAATTGTATCCTACAAAATGGGAACCAAATTTTAATGTTACAAAAACCGAGACGAGGTTGGTGGGTGGTTCCTGGTGGAAAAGTTGAACCGAAGGAAAGCCTTCAAGAATCTGTGAAAAGAGAATTTTATGAAGAAACGAATCTTGTTCTCGAAGATCCTCAACTACGTGGAATTTTTTCAATTATCATTGAAGATAACGGAGTTTTTGTTGAGGAATGGATGCTTTTCACTTATTATGCATCCAAATTCAGAGGAGCATTGAAAAAGGATTGTGAAGAAGGTATCCTTGAATGGAAAAATATCAACCAAATACTCTCTTTGCCAAAAGCAAAAGGAGATAATATTTATTTTGAACATATTTTTTCATCGGATCAATTAATCACAGGTAAATTTATTTACACGCCTGATTATGATTTGATCTCTTATCATATTGATCCTCTTTATCAACATAAAGTAGTGACAGTTTAAATCATGCAATAGAATGGAGAACAGTTATGGAAAAGAAAGAAATCTATATTGGCATTGATTTAGGTGGAACAACCATTAAAATGGGTTTGATTTCTGACAAGGGAGAATTATTGGAACAACTTGAAATCCCAACTCGTACAAAGGAAGGCTATCAAACCATTATAGAAGATATTGTCCAACATTCAAAAAAATTGGTATCAGAGACCGGTTTTGAATGGGAGAACGTAAAGGGGATGGGTATTGGTATCCCAGGCCTATTAGATATCGAAAGTGGGATCGTTCGAATGGCACCCAATCTTCACTGGACAGATATTCCGATTAAACAAATTCTTGAGGAGAAATTACAGATCCTTGTTCAAATTGAAAACGACGGAAATATCGCTGCGCTTGGCGAGACATGGATGGGTGCAGGAAAAGGGTATAAACATGTCGTTATGGCTACTATTGGCACTGGGATTGGTGCAGGAATTATTGTAAATGGCCAAATTCTTCATGGAAAAAGTGGAATGGCTGCAGAATTAGGGCATATTCCAATATCCGATAAAGGAATCGTCTGTGGTTGTGGAAACGTTGGTTGTCTTGAAACTGTCTCTTCAGCCACTGGTATCATTCGTATGGCACAAGAAGTGGTAAAGAACAGAAAAAATTCTTTACTCACAGAACGTTTTGAGGGAAAACTAGATCAAATTACCGCAAAAAGTGTGTTTGATGCTGCAAAAGAAAAAGATAAAGAGGCGGTTGCGATTGTAGAAGAAGCGGCCCATCTATTAGGAAAGGCTTTAGCGACAGTTGCTAACTTATTTGATCCTGAGATCATCATTATTGGCGGTGGGGTTTCGAAAGCTGGGGTTATTTTATTTGATCCTATTCGCGAGGCATTTTATCAATATGGGTTAAAAAATATTGTGAAGAATGTTCAAGTCGTACCAGCAACTTTAGGAAATACTGCAGGCATGATCGGGGCAGCTGCTTTATTTCATGTATAAGTTATGCAAAGAAGCCATAGATATGATTTATGGCTTCTTTTTCTCTATATGGAATCACAAAAGCTAACGAATGTTTTCACAATATAAGTTTGATATTATAATGGTAGATAGCTAAGAAAGATGAGGGTGAACAGAATGAGTGAGGGTCCAATTCATTTAATTATCATTACGGGTATGTCAGGTGCGGGGAAAACAGTTGCCATTCAAAGTTTAGAGGATATTGGATTTTTTTGTGTAGATAATTTACCACCTGTCTTTATTCCTACTTTTGTTGATTTAATGATCCAATCAGGTGGGAAAATTAATCGAGTTGCTTTGGTGATCGATTTAAGGGGCCGTGAGTTTTTTGAGAACCTATCAGAATCTTTGAAGGCGTTAGACCAAAATGAAAATATTCGCTATCAAATTCTCTTTTTAGATGCTGATGATAAGACACTGGTACGTAGATACAAAGAAACCAGAAGAAGACATCCTTTATCTTCAAAGACATCACCGATAGAAGGCATTACAGCAGAAAGAAAATTATTAGAAGAATTAAAAGGAAAAGCAAATGATCTTATTGATACAAGTGCATTAAAACCAAGTCAATTAAGAGAAAAAATCCTTGCTCGTTTTGGTGAGATTGAAAAAAATCGTTTGTCGGTTCATGTGGTTTCTTTTGGGTTTAAATATGGAATACCGATCGATGCGGATCTTGTTTTTGATGTTCGCTTTTTAGCTAATCCTCATTATGTAGATTCTTTACGTCCGCAAACAGGTCTCGATCAGCCTGTCTATGAATATGTGATGAAATGGCCGGAAACCCAAGAGTTTATTACGAAATTAAAGGATTTTCTCCATTTCCTTGTACCGAAGTATCAAAAAGAGGGAAAAAGTCAACTTGTGATTGCCATTGGCTGTACAGGTGGAAAACACCGTTCGGTGGCAATTGCAGAATATATTGCCCACTCACTTGAAAAAGAATGGAATGTAAGCGTTCAACATAGAGATATAGAAAAAGACCGATGAGGAGTCAAAAATCAATGGAATCGAAACAACATAAGGTGGTGGCCATAGGTGGAGGGACCGGGCTATCAGCCATCTTAAGAGGATTAAAGAAAAAAAATCTTGATATCACAGCGATTGTAACGGTTGCTGATGATGGGGGCAGTTCGGGCAAATTACGTGATCAGTTAGATATGCTTCCACCAGGGGATATTCGTAATGTTCTGATTTCTCTTGCCGATACAGAACCTTTGTTAGAAAAAGTTTTACAATATCGCTTTCAACAAGGAGAAGGTCTTGCTGGGCATAATCTGGGCAATTTATTACTTGCTGCTTTACAAGACATGACTGGAGATTTTGTTTCTGCGATCAAAGAGTTAAGTCGTGTATTGGCTGTCAAAGGGAAAGTACTCCCCGCAACATTGCAACAAGTCTCACTCATTGCAGAATTTACGGATGGGACGAGGATAAAAGGGGAGTCAAGAATACCAACAACGGGTAAATCGATTAAACAGGTATATATTGTACCTCATGATGTAGAACCATTGGATGAGGCCATTGAAGCAATCCAAAAGGCAGATGCGATTTTAATCGGTCCAGGTAGTCTCTATACAAGTATTATTCCAAATCTTCTCGTAAAGGGTATAAAAGATGCGATACTCGCAGCTAAAGGGAAAAAAATTTTTATTTGTAATGTAATGACCCAACCTGGAGAAACGGATCATTATCAAGCCATTGATCACGTAAAGGCCGTGGAAAAACATGTTGGAGAGCGTTTTATTGATTATGTGATTGTCCAAAATGGGAAAATTCCAGCTAAAATGATAGAACGCTATCGTCAACAGGGTGCAGAGCCAGTAAAAGCGAATATTGAGATTCTAGAATCACAAGGGTATAAAGTCGTTGCAGATCAATTCTTAAAATATAATACTTATCTACGCCATAATGCAGATAAATTAAGTGATCGAATCATCATGATCTTGGAAGGTAAAGGAAATCAATCGAGTGAAAAGAATTGAGGTGATCCTATGTCCTTTGCCTCAGAAACAAAGAAGGAACTCACCTATGTTTTTGGAGAAAATCGGAAGTCGAAATTAGCGGAGCTATCTGCAATTGTAAAAATGAATGGAAGCGTACAGGTTAGTAATCAACGTTTTAAATTAGAGATTATGACAGAAAATGCGGCAATTGCGAGAAAGATATATACTTTAATTAAAGAGCTTTTTCAGATCCATGCTGAATTATTAGTTCGAAAAAAGATGCGATTAAAGAAAAACAATATTTATCTTGTCCGTGTTCCAATTAAAGTAGAAGAGATCCTAGAAGAACTTGCGATTGTTGAAAGTGGATTTACTTTTTATCCAGGGATTAAAAGAACAATTGTTCCAGACACTGACAGTAAAAGAGCTTATCTTCGCGGCGCATTTTTAGCAGGTGGTTCAATCAATCATCCAGAAAGCTCGTCTTACCATTTAGAAATTTCATCAAATGATTATAACCATGTTATTGATCTTTGTAAATTATGTAATGAATTTGGGTTAAATGCCAAATGGACAGAGCGCAAAAAAGGTTTTTTTATGTACATTAAAGAAGGAGAAAAAATAACTGAATTTCTTAGCAATATTGGTGCACATCAAGCGCTATTCAAATTTGAGGATGCACGAATTGTAAAAGATATGCGGAATTCTGTGAATCGTTTGGTCAATTGTGAAACTGCGAACTTGAATAAGACGATAGGGGCTGCGATGAGGCAGATTGAAAATATAAAATTAATCGAGAAAGAAATTGGTTTAGAGAATTTACCTGTGAAATTAAAAGAAATTGCAGAATTGCGTTTGCGTTATCCTGAATTAAATCTTACCGAATTAGGGCAACTGCTTCCAAGTGGAAAAGTAAGCAAATCAGGGATAAATCATCGGTTACGTAAATTAGAAGAATTAGCGAACAAATTGCGGGGCCATCTGTAATTATTTGCTAAAGTCATGGTATAATAAGTAAAAGACGATAGGGGGACGTAAATAATGATCAAAAAAACAGTTGTTGTAAAATTAAAGACGGGCTTGCGTGCTAGACCTGCAGCATTATTTGTTCAAGAGGCAAATCGGTATTCTTCTGAAATTATGGTTGAAAGAGAAGATAAGAGAGTAAATGCGAAAAGCATTATGGGAATTATGAGTTTAGCGATTAATACAGGAGCGGAAATTACAATTATTGCTGATGGTAGTGATGAACAACAAGCAGTTGAAAACTTGACTGAATTGTTAAGTAAAGAGGAATAATAAATGGTTATAATAAATAGAATAATAAGTGGGAAAATGCTGTGGTCTTCACAGCTTTTTTCATTACAACACATTGGTTCATTGACATGGATGAAACATCGTATTAGTATAATCCCAAATAAGAGAAAAGGAGATATGGGAGAAAATGAACGTAGTCAATAGTATTGTCGAATTAATTGGACAAACTCCAATTGTTAAATTACAACATCATGATGAAAATTCTGCAGATATTTATATAAAATTAGAGTTCATGAATCCTGGAGGTAGTGTGAAAGACCGTATTGCTTTACAAATGATTCTGGATGCAGAGGCAGAGGGAAAATTAAAACCAGGAGACACGATTATTGAGGCAACAAGTGGAAATACAGGAATTGGAGCCGCAATGGTAGCTGCTGCTAGGGGTTATCATACAATTATTGTAATGCCGGAAACAATGAGTAATGAGCGGAAAAATCTTTTACGCGCTTACGGGGCAAAACTGATTTTGACCCCTGGAACTGAGGGAATGTCTGGGGCAGTGAAAGTGGCTGAGAATCTAGCGAAAGAGAAAGGGTACTTTTTATTACGCCAATTTGAAAATCCTTCTAACCCCAAAGTACATCGATTAACCACTGCAAAGGAAATTCTTGAGCAAATGGATGGGAAAATCGATGCCTTTGTAGCCGGTATCGGAACAGGTGGTACAATTACTGGAGTTGGTGAAGTGTTAAAAGAACGAGTTCCTCATATTCAGATTATTGGCATCGAACCAAAGGATTCCCCTGTTTTATCTGGGGGAAAACCAGGACCTCACAAATTACAAGGTTTAGGGGCAGGATTTATTCCAAAAACATTGAATACGGAAATTTATGATGAAGTGATTCAAGTTACCACCGAAGAAGCATTTGAAACTGCTAGAGAATTAGCGAGGACAGAAGGAATTCTGGGGGGGATTTCAACTGGTGCCGCTGTATTTGCAGCGAAAAAAGTTGCGATTCGTTTAGGGAAAGGGAAAAATGTTGTGGTCATCTCTCCAAGCAACGGTGAACGTTATCTCAGTACGCCACTTTATAATTTTGAGGATCAAAGATAAGAAATAAGAAAAGGTTAGGTTCGAAAATTAGAACCTAACCTTTTTTAGTTTGGAGTTATTGCGTTGGAGTATACAAACTCTCATCTTCGTAGCTTTTATGTTCTAACACTTATAGAACGTAGAAGCCAGAAACGATGGTCTAGCCTTGTATGATCTAACACTGCTCTAACCTTACGGTTTTGCTTGAATAAACAGATGGTTGGAAAATTGCTTGCTAAAGTCGCAGCTTTTAGATCACACAAGATTATAAAGATATGGTTTACTTCGCTTTTGGAGCTGAAGTAATAATATCATCGATTAATCCATATGCTTTTGCTTCTTCAGCTGTAAGGAAATTGTCACGATCTGTATCTCTTTCGATTCTCTCAAGCGGTTGCCCAGTTCGTTCACTTAGAATTTGATTTAAGCGTTTTTTCATTTCGAGGATACGTCTCGCATGGATTTCAATATCACTTGCTTGACCTTGTGCTCCGCCGAGAGGTTGATGAATCATCACTTCACTGTTAGGTAAAGCAAACCGTTTTCCTTTTGCTCCAGCAGCTAAGAGAAATGCTCCCATTGATGCAGCCATTCCAACGGCAATCGTAGACACGTCAGCTTTAATAAATTGCATCGTATCATAGATCGCCATTCCAGCAGTGATTGATCCCCCTGGAGAGTTGATATATAGATAAATGTCTTTATCAGGATTTTCGGATTCTAGGAATAATAATTGGGCAACGACAGAATTTGCTACAACATCATCAATCGGACTACCTAAAAAGATGATTCGGTCTTTTAACAATCTTGAGTAGATGTCATAAGCACGTTCCCCACGGTTCGTTTGTTCAATGACATATGGTACAAAATAACTCATTCAATGAGCTCCTCCTTTTTCAGAAAGTTTCTTTCATTCTATAGAATATGTTTCTATATTCTTATCATACATCATTGGTCAGTAAAGGTCAAAGATTAAGTGTGATTAAATTTACCATCACTATTTTTGACTTGTTTTGATAAAATAAACCTACAAGAAATAAGTTTGTGATGTATAAAAAAAGAGCTTTTTTAAAAGCTCCATTTTCCAACGATTCGTTATGTAATTTTATTATATAAAAAATGGCGCGCTCGGAGGGACTCGAACCCCCGCAAAACCTGGCTCCGGAGGCCAGTGCTCTATCCAACTGAGCTACGAGCGCAATTAAAACAAAATTTATTATACAATTAGTGAAAAGAAAAATCAACTTTAAATAGGTGATATGATGCAGATGGATTATGGTCTTTATCAACAACAAACACAAAAACTGATGATGACTCCTGAATTACGCCAAGCAATTACTATTTTACAGTATCCAGCAATTGAGTTGATGGAGTATATTCAAGAACAGATCATAGAAAACCCTGTCCTTGATATTGATGAGAGAGAATGGGAACGGTATCGTTATCTCTATCAAAATAGTCGAGGGATTCCATCAGTTGCTCATTCGAATGATGAAGGAAGAAATATATGGGATACAATTGCTTCACCAGAAGATAACTTGGAAGAATATTTATTGCAACAAGGAAGACTTTTAAATTTAGACGCCAAAAAGTTACAAATCTTAGCATTCTTAATCGGCAATCTTGATGAACTGGGTTATTTTACTATGTCATTACGTGAAGTAGCAGAAATATTAAAGGTACAAGAGGAAGAAGTAGAGCAAATGCTTACGTTGTTAAAGTCTTTTGATCCTATTGGAATCGGTTCAAGAGATCTACGAGAATTTTTGCTTATTCAATTAAAACAGATGGAGCCTTACGACGAAAAAGCAATTCAAGTTGTAGAACACCACTTAACAGATTTAGGAGAAAAGAAATTTACGAAAATCGCCCGAAAAATGAAAATTTCTCCAGAAGAAGTACAACAAATTGCCGATTTGATAAAAACATTGAAACCAAAGCCAGTTTTCGGCTTTGAAAAAGGGCAAACCCGTTATATATTACCTGATATCTTTGTAGAAGAAGTAGAAGGAGAATGGATTATCATTGTGAATGATACACTTGTTCCCAGACTTCGGATGAATCCTTATTATTCCAAATTCATTGAAGATCGGCAGATGAATGTAGAAGCAGTGAAATTTGTCATGGATAAATGGAATCAAGCTACATGGTTAATCAAAAGTATTGAGAGGAGAAGAGATACTCTATATAGGGTAACAAGAGAAATTATCGAAGTACAAAAGGATTTTTTTACTACTCATCGGTTGAAACCGCTAACATTAAAAGATATTGCTGAAAAAACAGGAATTCATGAGTCAACCGTCAGTCGAGCGATCGCAAATAAATATGTTCAAACACCAAAGGGAACCTTTGAACTCAAATTCTTTTTTACTCATGGTATCACAGCAAAAAACGGTGAATTCACATCTGTGAATGAAGTGAAAAGACAACTTCAGGAATTGATCGAAAATGAGGACAAAAGAAAGCCTTATTCTGATCAAAAACTAACAGAGCTTTTAAACCAAAAAGGGGTGGAAATTTCGCGAAGAACGGTTGCGAAATATAGAGAAGAGCTTGAGATTCCATCCTCAGCCAAAAGAAAAAGATATAATTAGGGGTTGCCAATTGATTCGTTTCTCGCTATGATGATTAAGAGAAATGAATTTTTTTTACTCTTAGTGGGACATAATATGTAAATGCGGGACTATTTTAGACCAAGGGGACGTTTACATTGGATTTATTACAACTTCAATTAAAATTAGTACCTGATATATTAGAAGAAATGAAAAAACGTTATAAGATATTGCATCTTATCTCGATGATGCAACCCATAGGAAGAAGAAGTTTGTCTCAGTCCCTTGGAATTAGCGAACGAATATTACGTGCCGAAGTTGATTTTTTAAAACAACAAGGTCTTATCGATGTGGATAATATTGGTATGAAATTGAGCCAAGATGGAGTTGAAGTTTTACATAAAGTTTCCCCATACATCAAAAAATTATTTGGTTTGAACGATTTAGAAAAAGAGTTGGAAAATAAACTTCAACTTAAGAAGGTTATTATCATTCCAGGAGACGTTGATCATGATCCATTAGTAAAGAAAGAAATTGGTAAAGCGACCGCCTATTTGATGAGACAATATATCGAAGAGAATGATATTGTTGCTTTAACAGGTGGTTCAACAATCGCTGAAGTAGCAGAGATGATGCCTGAATTCCCACATTTACATTCTGTATTATTTGTTCCAGCCCGAGGAGGGATAGGTGAAAATCATGAATATTTGGCCAATACATTAGTCTCTACTATGGCCAAAAAAACGGGGGGATCATATCGGTTACTCCATATACCAGATCAACTCAGTGAAGAAGCTTATCATTCGCTGATGAATGAAGAATATGTTCAAGAAATTTTATCGGTGATTCGTTCAGCTCGAATGGTGGTTCATGGGGTTGGACAAGCTAAAATTATGGGAATTCGCAGAAGAATGCCTACTGAGGTTATGCAACTACTTGAAAAGAAAAAAGCAGTTGGTGAAGCATTTGGTTACTATTTTGATCAAGAGGGGGACATTGTCTATAAAATGAAGACAATCGGATTAACCCTTGATGATCTCGCGCATATCCCATATATTATTGCCGTTGCGGGAGGAAAAAATAAAGCTAGAGCGATATTGTCTGTTCTCCGTCATAATATTAAACAAATGTTGGTAACAGATGAAGGAGCTGCTAGAGAGATTCTTAATCTTCTATAACAACTATACATCTATCTTTATAGATTTTAGTATAGTTTTTTCACTAAATTATTAATATTACAAGGAGGAATTTTTTATGGTGAAAGTTGGAATTAATGGTTTTGGTCGTATTGGTAGAAATGTTTTCCGTGCGGCATTAAACAATCCAGATATTGAAGTTGTTGCCGTAAATGATTTAACAGATGCAAAAATGTTAGCTCATCTTTTAAAATATGACTCTGTTCATGGTAAACTTGATGCAAAAGTTGAGGTAGTTGAAGGTGGATTTACTGTAGACGGAAAATTGGTAAAAGTTATTGCTGAAAGAGATCCTGCCAATCTTCCTTGGAAAGAACTTGGAGTAGAAATTGTCGTTGAGTCTACTGGACGTTTTACCAATGCTGAAGATGCTAAGAAACATTTAGAAGCAGGTGCTAAGAAGGTTATCATTTCTGCCCCAGCGAAAAATGAAGATATTACCGTTGTTATGGGTGTAAACCATGAAAAATATGACCCAGCAAAACATCACATTATCTCTAATGCTTCTTGTACAACAAACTGTCTTGCACCATTTGCAAAAGTACTCCATGAGAATTTTGGAATCAAGCGCGGTTTGATGACAACTGTTCACTCTTATACCAACGATCAACAAATTTTAGACTTACCACATAAAGATTATCGTCGTGCCCGTGCAGCGGCAATGTCCATTATCCCTACAACGACTGGTGCCGCAAAAGCTGTTTCCCTTGTTTTACCAGAATTAAAAGGCAAATTAAATGGATTTGCAATGCGTGTACCTACTGCAAATGTGTCTGTCGTTGATTTAGTAGCAGAACTTGAAAAAGAGGTAACGGTTGAAGAAGTAAATGCTGCATTAAAGAAAGCTGCAGAAGGAGAATTAAAAGGAATTCTTCAATATTCCGAGGAACCATTAGTCTCCATTGATTATAATCACGATCCACATTCTTCTAGTATCGATGCTCTTTCCACGATGGTTATGGAGGGTTCGATGGTAAAAGTAGTTTCTTGGTATGACAATGAATGGGGTTATTCTAACCGTGTTGTTGACTTAGCAGCTTATATTGCAAAAAAAGGGATTTAACGATAAATAGAGAATAATTATAAAGTATTGTGCAAAAGAGGAGATGCTAATTCTCCTCTTCAATGCTTCATTAGGAGGAATGAAAGAATGAATAAGAAATCCGTTCGCGATATTGATTTGAGGGGAAAAAGAGTTTTTTGTCGCGTTGATTTCAATGTCCCAATGCAAGAAGGGCAAATCACAGATGATACCCGTATCAAAGCAGCAGTACCTACCATTCAGTACATTATTGATCAGGGTGGAAAAGCAATCTTAGCGAGTCATCTAGGTAGACCTAAAGGGAAAGTTGTTGAAGAAATGAGATTAACCCCTGTTGCGAAAAGACTTTCCGAACTTTTAGGAAAAGAGGTAAAGAAGCTGGATGAAGCGATTGGCGAAAATGTAAAAGCTGCGATTGCTGCAATGAATGATGGAGATGTGATTTTACTAGAAAATGTACGTTTTTATGCAGGTGAAGAAAAAAATGATCCAGAGTTAGCCAAAGCTTTTGCAGAATTAGCCGATGTCTATGTAAATGATGCGTTTGGTGCTGCTCACCGCGCACATGCGTCAACTGAAGGGATCGCGCACTATCTTCCTGCAGTTGCTGGTTTCTTGATGCTAAAAGAGATTGAAATATTGGGTAAAGCATTATCTAATCCAGAACGTCCATTTACAGCAATTATTGGTGGAGCAAAGGTTAAAGATAAAATCGGAGTGATTGAAAATTTATTAGAAAAAGTTGATAATTTAATTATAGGTGGCGGTTTAGCGTATACCTTTGTCAAAGCCCAAGGACATGAAATCGGAAAATCACTTCTAGAAGAGGATAAAATTGAACTTGCTAAATCATTTATGGAAAAAGCAAAGGAAAACGGTGTTCGTTTCTTAATGCCAATCGATGCAGTTGTCGCTGATGAATTTTCTGAAAATGCGAATACTAAGGTCGTTGATATTACAGAAATACCTGCAGATTGGGAAGCTCTAGATATCGGTCCGAAAACAGTAGAATTATATCAACAAGTGATCATGGATTCTAAGTTGGTCATCTGGAATGGGCCAATGGGTGTATTTGAAATGGATGCTTTTGCCAAGGGAACCAATGCGATAGCAGAAGCTATGGCAAAGACAAATGCAACAACGATTATTGGTGGTGGAGATTCAGCTGCTGCTGTTGAAAAAGCAGGTTATGCCGACCAAATGACGCATATTTCAACAGGAGGTGGAGCTTCACTGGAGTTTATGGAGGGTAAAGAATTACCCGGTGTTGTAGCATTAAATGATAAGGAATAGGTGATAAAATGCGTACTCCAATTATCGCTGGCAATTGGAAAATGAATAAAACAATTGTGGAAACAAAAGCATTTTTAGATGAAATAAAAGACTTCGCAGTTGATGGTGTGGAAGCTGTTTTATGTGTTCCTTATACAGACCTAGCTATCGTTAAAGAAAATATAGGAGATTATATAAAGATTGGCTCTCAAAATATTCACTGGGCAGAAACAGGTGCTTTTACTGGTGAAATTAGCCCATTAATGTTAAAAGAATTGAGAGTTGAATATGCAATAATCGGACATTCTGAACGTCGAGAAATGTTTGGTGAAACAGATGAAACCGTTAATAAACGCGTCCACGCTGCATTTAAACATGGAATTACTCCGATTGTTTGTGTGGGCGAAAAATTAGAAGAACGAGAAGCAGGTAAAACAAAAGAAATTGTCAAAAAACAGACGATAGCAGCAATCAAAGATCTTGCTTCTGAACAGGTAAAACAATTAGTCATCGCCTACGAACCTATTTGGGCGATAGGGACAGGAAAATCTTCAACTGCAGAAGATGCAAATGAAGTCATTGGTTTTATCCGCCAAGTCATTGCGGATCAATATGATCAACAAGTAGCTAATGAGGTTCGCGTTCAATATGGGGGAAGTGTGAAGCCAGAAAACATTAGCACTTATCTGAATCAACCAGAGATTGATGGTGCATTGGTCGGGGGAGCTAGCTTAGATCCTACATCTTTCAAATCATTAGTTGAGGGTGGTAAATAATTTTTTGAGAATGGAGAGTGAATGTTCATGACTCGACCAAAACCAGTCGCTTTGATTATTTTAGATGGATTTGGATTAAGGGATGAAGTTAAAGCAAACGCGATCGCACAGGCAAATAAGCCGAATTTTGACCGCTATTTAAGTGAATTTCCTCATACCCAACTAGGTGCTAGTGGTATGTCTGTAGGATTACCAGATGGGCAAATGGGGAATTCTGAAGTTGGACACTTAAATATTGGAGCTGGTCGTATTGTTTACCAAGAGCTTACAAGAGTAACTAAGTCGATTGAAGAAGGTACTTTTTTCAAAAATGAAGTGTTTCTTCATGCCATTCAACATGTGAAAGAAAAAAATAAAAAATTACATCTTTATGGGCTCGTTTCTGATGGAGGTGTTCATAGTCACATCCAACATCTATTTGCCCTATTAGAATTGGCAAAACGTGAAGAAGTGAAAGAGGTTTATGTTCATGCCTTCTTAGATGGAAGAGACGTTGCACCCGATAGTGCGATTGAATATATTCGCCAACTTCAGGAAAAAATGAATCAGCTGGGCGTTGGCCAAATTGCAACGATCCAAGGTCGCTATTACGCAATGGATCGTGATAAACGTTGGGAACGTACGGAAAAAGCCTATCGTGCGATGGTTTATGGCGAAGGCCCACATTATACCGATCCAATCAAGGCGATTCGTGAATCCTATGAAAAAAGTGTATTTGACGAATTTGTGATGCCAACTGTAATCGTTGATGATCATGATCGACCTGTTGGCTTGATCGAAGATGAAGATGCTATCATCTTCTTTAACTTCCGACCAGACCGTGCGATTCAAATCTCTCAAGTCTTTACAAATAAAGACTTCCGTGGATTTGATCGTGGCGATAAATTCCCAAAAAACGTTTATTATGTGACATTAACCCATTTTAGTGAAACGGTAGATGGTTATGTCGCTTATAAGCCAACAAACTTAGACGATACGTTTGGTGAAATCGTTAGTCGTAATGGGTTGAAACAATTACGTATTGCTGAAACCGAAAAGTATCCTCATGTTACCTATTTCTTTAGCGGTGGACGTGAGGCTGAATTTGAAGGCGAAACAAGAATTTTAATTCCATCTCCAAAAGTAGCCACTTATGACCTGAAACCTGAGATGAGCGCATATGAAGTGACAGATGCCGTCTTAAAAGAAATTGAGGCAGACAAACATGATGTGATTATCTTAAATTTTGCGAACCCTGATATGGTTGGTCATTCAGGAAAATTAGAACCAACGATTCGAGCCATTGAGGCTGTTGATGAAAACTTGGGCAAAGTCGTTGATGCAGTTTTAGCTAAAGGTGGTATAGCTTTGATTACCGCAGATCACGGAAATGCGGATCATATGGAAGATGATCAAGGGAATCCAATTACTTCTCATACAACAAATCCTGTACCATTTATTGTAACTAAGAAAGATGTACAACTTCGTGAAGGTGGGGTATTAGCTGATATTGCCCCAACGATGCTAAAAATTTTGGGAATTGAACAACCTGAAGAAATGACAGGGAAATCGATCATTATCTAAGAATTAGGTTTTTGTTTATATTACAATCTACGAGTTGTGTTTTTACATAAGCAGCGACTTTCAGGAATGTCTTTCTCACTTATTCTATTAATCAGAGAGACACGGATGACGGAGCTGCGTTGTAAAACATAATTCTAGCTACATAGTCTTAGTTAAAAAAAAGTGATTAAGGAGTGGACATTGTGACAATTATTTCTGATGTTTATGCACGTGAAGTACTTGATTCACGTGGAAATCCAACTGTTGAAGTTGAAGTCGTTCTTGAATCAGGAGCGATGGGAAGAGCGATTGTACCATCTGGTGCCTCTACTGGTGCTCATGAAGCTGTTGAATTAAGAGATGGTGATAAAGATCGTTATCTAGGGAAAGGTGTTTTAAAAGCTGTCGAAAATGTAAACAACATCATTGCTCCAGAAATCATTGGAATGGATGCTCTCGATCAAGTAGGGATTGATGAGTATCTCATTCAGTTAGACGGAACACCGAACAAGAGTAAATTAGGTGCTAATGCTATTCTAGGTGTATCTATGGCAGTAGCTCGTGCAGCCGCAGATGCTTTAGGAGTACCATTATATGCTTATCTTGGTGGATTCAATGCGAAGACGTTACCTGTTCCAATGATGAACATTCTAAATGGTGGTAAACATGCTGATAACAACGTAGATATTCAAGAATTCATGGTTATGCCAGTAGGTGCAGAAAGCTTCCGTGAAGCATTACGTATGGGTGCTGAAATCTTCCATAGCTTAAAATCTGTATTAAAAGGAAAAGGATTAAATACTGCTGTTGGTGATGAAGGTGGATTCGCTCCAAATTTATCTTCCAACGAAGAAGCAATCTCTACAATTATTGAAGCGATTGAAAAAGCAGGCTACAAACCAGGTGAAGATGTATACATTGCTCTTGATGTGGCTTCCAGTGAAATTTATAAAGATGGTAAATATCATTTTGAAGGTGAAGGAGTCGTTCGTACAACCGATGAGATGATCGACTTCTATGAGCAGCTTCTAAATAAATATCCAATTATCTCAATTGAAGATGGTTTAGCAGAGGATGATTGGGAAGGATGGAAGAAGCTCACTGAACGTCTAGGTAAGAGAGTACAACTTGTTGGTGATGACTTATTTGTAACCAACACTGAGCGTTTATCTCAAGGAATCGAAAAAGGTACTGCGAACTCAATCTTAATCAAAGTAAACCAAATTGGTACCTTAACCGAAACATTTGATGCGATTGAAATGGCAAAACGCGCTGGTTATACTGCTGTTATTTCTCACCGTTCCGGCGAAACCGAAGATTCCACGATTGCGGATATTGCGGTAGCAACCAATGCGGGGCAAATCAAAACAGGTGCACCATCTCGTACAGATCGTGTAGCGAAATACAATCAATTATTACGCATCGAAGATGAATTGGCTTATATTAGCCGCTACGGTGGTAAGAAAGCTTTTTACAATTTAAAGTTCTAAGACAAAAAAAGTAGCACTTCTTAAAGTGCTACTTTCAGCTTGTAGACAAAGTCCCTAACTAGTGGCCAAATCTACAGGTTTTTTTGTATAATAGGGATAGAATTCTTGGTTAACGGGGGAAATTTAGGA
>NZ_SMAB01000010.1 GCF_004342885.1 Tepidibacillus fermentans | reverse complement strand
CCTAAATAAGATAAGAATCTTAGAAAATGATGAGCAAAAAAAGACAAATCCCAACTCAAATGAAGCATTTGAGTTGGGGTTTGTCGACAGTCTGAGGACTTTACACTATATTAGTGTAAAGTCCTTTCTTTATTTTACAGATGTTGATGCAAAAATATTTTCGATTATTAAATTTATTTATACAGATTTCTAAGTTTATCCATGTAATCTGGAACTGTTTCTCTAATCAAATTAACTAACTCTTCTTTATTTTTTGGTGGTTTTAAGTCAAGTGATTTCGCAAGAGCTTTCCACTCGGAAGATGTATACTGATTGAACTCTTCAAAGGGATAGTTTTTATGAATGAAAGAAATATATTCATGAGCTGTTTGGTTTTCTGCTCGGATTTTTCTTAAAACTTTTCTCATCTCATCGTTGCTTGTCTTGAGCATTCTTACTAGTCCACCAAAATTCGCTGCATGTGAGCTACCTGGTGGTTTTCTTGATATTGGGCCTGTAATTCTTTCCCTATTACCATTTGCATTTAATGGCTCTCCGTGGTGTTTACAAGGAATCCCCTTGCTCAAACATTCATCTGGACATGTAGAACTGTCGACGAAATAACCACCTCTAGCTATATGCAATTCATCTCTTAGAAAAGCTACTTCTAAAGCATTACCGATAAAGAAATCTTCTATATAAGGATATGAGTGGATACCATTATCAGTTTTCCATGTCCAAATTAATACAACTAATAAGTCAAATTGACCTAAGTTTTGTTTTATTTCATCAAAATGACCTTTTGACTCATCTGCATCTTTATTCATAGATTTAATTTCAATTCTAAATAGTTCTCCTCTATGAGTGGTAGGGTCCCATAATTCATTCTTTTTTACGCAAGCAAAATCATTATAATCATTATCTGGGAACCAGGCTATTTCACAATCCACTTTTGGGTCGCGATGTAGTAGTTGGTTCATATTAAATCCCCATAAAGCCTCAAGCAATGTTCCCATTCCACTCCCTACTCTACCACCTCTAGTTAAGATTTTTTCCTTACAAAAATTGTTTGTTTCCTGAACTGCTTTTGCCATTATGTCCTTAATTTTTTGGGTCATACCTTTAAGGTATTCATAATCATATGTATTAGACATTTTATTCCTCCTTATTGTGCACATTAATATAGTTTTATATATTTTTTGATAATGCTTTAAGAAAATAACTTTTCTTATAATAAACCATATATCAAAAATAATAATGGGAAAAGCTTTACTTTTCACTGGACACTATTGATGTAATAAATAATTTAGCAAAAAGAAAGTTAGATGCTAAAAGTAGAATAATATGGAATTCTATAACCCTTTGCTTGATACCGAATCAATTTATAGTGCAAATCACTACCGTCGCATAAATAATGTCTGAATTTTCAGTTTTATTTTTTCTGGACTTTAGAGAAAAAACGAAAACACCTAAGCGAGGGTAGTAAACATCCATTTTTTTACTATAACCTATGACTTGTGCAACAACGACTGGCAAACCTTTATGGGACGCCGTTTCCTTCGATTTTTCGTAACCAAATGTGAGCGGATTTCCACAAAGAAGCCTTCAAATAGCGACTAATTTGTAAGTAACTGCGTTCGCTATTCGTGTTCAACTGAGCTAAAACATTCAGACAGTACACTATCATGGCTACGTACACTTGATTATGTACAGCTTGTTCACTGTGACCAAAAAACTTTTTAATGTTCAGATGTTGTTTCATCCATTTGAAAAAAAGTTCGATTGCCCAACGTGATTGGTAGGTTTCTGCAATTTCATCTGCGTCAATGTCAAACCGATTTGTCAGTAAATGAAGCTCATTTCCTTTTGTATCATGCAATTTGAGTAAGCGAAACACGTTTTCAGAACGATTTTGTGGTGTTCCAATGACAACCATTTCATCAGAGAATACGGGTGAATCTTCTGGTAACGAAAAGGATTCTAACACTCGGACAACAGCGTTTTTACGCAAACGGGTCACAAAGAAATAGCCATCTTCCGTCATTTGATCAAAGCGCCCATAATCCAAGTAACCACGATCAAACACGTACATGCATTCTTTGTCATCCACGAATACTTCTAGTTGACCACGATCATGTTCGTTGGCATTCGTGAGTACGGCTTTATCTGGATAGGAGAGTCCTTTTTCCATAAAAACAAGTCGTAAGTGAAGCTTTACTCCTGATTTTGTTTTTCGAAACTCTGCCCACTTATGATTGGTCAAATTAAGCGGTAATGTACTCGAATCAATGATTTTCAAAGGCGTTGTCACTTTTCTTCTTGTTTGGAAATTGGTTTTCCGATGAATTTGTGCCACTAAATCGAGAAAAATCGTTTGAAAGAACTCAGTTGGGATGGTATTGATTCGTCTCCCTAACTGTGAAAAACTAATCGATTCCAATCCCGTTGCTCGTTGTAATTCTTCTAAAAAGACAGCGTCACTCAACGCCCGTAAACTCTCGGTTTCATGGAGTTGGGCATACAAAAGCAGTTTCATAAATGAAGCCATATAAAGCTTCTTGGTATAGTGATTTAATTGATGTGTTTTCACTAGGTCGTCAAATAATGGACGATTAATCGGTGAAAACCATTGTTCAAATGATGTTTTTCGTGTAAACTTATCCATGCTTTTGTCCTTTGTATTGGATTTGGATGGTTTACTACCACCCAACCATTATAAAGGATTTTTTTGTGTTTAGATTATATTTCAGAAAATTCGGTTTATTTGAAGGTGTTAAATTATTTTAATGCGACGCTAGTGAGTGCAAATATATATTATTTTTAAGAAAACGACTTATTTTAAATTTTAATGTAATCGATGAGTTAGGAGTGAACAGTTTTTGGCAGAAAAGATTGAACCCTTTTTACCAGTTTAGAGCACCTACATTACACAAAGAGGCATGCATGCTAGATTAATTAGCTGTGTGAATGCTTCTGTATGATGTTGATTCGTAAGGGTATCTTGCGTAGAGGTTTTTGCCGAAAAGCTAGAGTGGACGAACTAAATTTGAGAAATGTATTCATGATTATTTAGCCAAGAGTGTTCATTCTGTCTCACGGTCACACCTCAATTCCTTATATATATTAGGAATTGAGGCTTTTCTTTTTAGGAAGGTTATATGAGTTAATAAAAACTAGGAAGGGGAAACCAATGGAGATTTTAAATGTTGAGAAATCAAAGAAATTCCCTGCAAAAAGGGTTAATATTGTATCTATTAAATTAGTAAAGGAATCAAGCGTTCTCTATAAAGAACGTTGTATCCGGTCACCTAAAGATGGATATCAGCTGTTAAAGCAGTTTTTAGCTGAAAGAGACCGTGAGCATTTCATCGTTGTTTCACTTGATACCAAGAATCAACCAGTCTCAATCAATGTTTGCCATATTGGGAGCTTAAACGCAAGCATCGTTCATCCGAGAGAAGTGATGAAATCGGCTATATTGTCAAACGCCGCTTCAATCATTGTCGGTCACAATCATCCTTCGGGAAAAGCGGAACCCAGCCGAGAAGACATTGAAGTAACGAAAAGATTGGTGGAGGCAGGAAAAATCATTGGCATTGAGGTTTTGGATCACATAATAGTAGGAGATGAAACGTTTACGTCTTTAAAAGAAAAAGGTTATATCTAAGGAGTTGGTGAAATGTATAGCAAAGAAGAAGTGAAAATGTTTATGCAAGCTCAGTTTGGATTAGTCATCAACATGGATAGATTAGCGGAGGAAGCGGTACAGCTATACCTTGATGAGTTGGACTATGAATTAGTTTCGCCGGAATTCGTTGAGAACTTACCAGACCCGGTCATATTTCAAACCTATTCATATACGGATGAAGCAGAGTGGATTATTGGAATCGCTTTGGAAGCAGAGACCAATAATCCACTCTTTTTAGTTTGTCTGAAGGATGGGGTAAGAGTGTATGAAAAATTACTGAGTGAGGGAGAAATGTAATTTGTCTAGAAAACGAAAGCCAAAATATGTAACAAAAGCTGTTAGCGAAGAGATTAGCGTTGAAATTCAGGCTCTACTATGGGGATTGATGGACATATTAGCGACTAAGAGAAAAGAACGAATGGATTATTTGCAGGTTTTTGAAATTTCAGCAACTAAAAAGCACATTCACATTGTAAATAAACAAGAAAAGCCACCTATACAAGAGAAATTTGTATTCAGTAATGTATCTATTGTTACTAAAAATGTAGTTGTCTGGATAATCGATGACCATGAAAAACAGGTAATGCTGTTCCCTAGTGATTATTAAAGATAATAAGCAGGCGGTAAATAAGAATCCAATTGAAATGTATGATGCGCTCGCTCACTTGATGGTACTCCATTGATACCTCTATATAAAGTGAAGGGGCGTATTTTTTTTGTTCAATTGAGTAGCTCTTTAGGGAAAGCTTGTGTATTGTTGTTATAAAACTGAAAAGTCTAATTCGCATAACAAAAATGATGATTAGAGAACAATCTATTAGGAGCCATAATAGCCTAATCCACCTTGGAAAATCATACTCCATTTATTGTGTATATAATGCTTATGACCGATTGATACGGAGGTAGTTAGGCTATTACTGTTCCAAAAAAATATTCATTGTACGAGGAGGAATATTAATGCTTAGAAAGGGACATCTACAGCTGGATATATTTCCCGAAGTCTACATAAACGTTGAAGAATTGATACCTCCTAAAGTCATTGAACCATCCATTCCGGAAGGGGAAACAGAGTTAGTTATTACAGGCTACCATGTAACCGAAGAAAACTATGGCTACTATCATCAAGGGAAAAAAAGGGTGACGATTACCTTTTCGAATGAACAAGGACAAACATTTTCCCAAACCTATTATATAGACAAATATAATCCTAACTTGGCAAAATTTATATATCAAGTCCTTGGGAATATTCCAGAAGGTGAATTTAGCCTAAAAACACTTAAAGGGAGAAAAATTAGAGCGTTTCTCTATCACAACTATACCAATGAGGGGAGAGGCTACGTGAATATCGCTTCATGTGAGCCTATTGAATAAGGTGGTACCCCTAAATTAACCGTTTAATAATCTGTTATAAGAAAGCCAAGAATGGGGGTAGGTAGAACAGCTACCCCTCACCTATTATTTTTTTTACAGGGAGGAAGAGAAAAATGGACGAAAGGTTTTCCACCCATACGTTGTTCAATTGCTCTTTGAAAGATATTAATAAAGATAGTGATGTAATCGAGATAATGGAGAGCAGATTAAAACAGAGTTTGAGATTACTTTCGACCGTTATCCAATTTATTATAATAGATAAAAATTTATCGGAAGAAGCTGTAAAATATCTTGGGAGATTTGAAAGGATAAAAAGCTTTAATGGAAAAAAGTTACCTCCAATTGCAGAGAAATATTGGAGCATAGAAGAAATTACTCTATTAATTATAATGTTGCGTACTATCACTCGGAAGAGATATAACTCGATGGAAAAGACAGTAAAAAAATTCATGACTACCGGAAAACCTCCAACAAACAAAGTACTCATATCGAATCAAGAGTGGTTATTGGAGGCATACAAGTGTTTAGGATTGCTTAAGCACACTAAATGGAGTAAAAAAATTGACGAAGAGTTGTTAATGACCACATCAAGGGACATTTCCGTCCGAGAATCCCTTGAGAATATTAAGAAAGTGGAACTTGCTATTATTAAGTCAGGTGTACTGGAGGGAGAATTAGACTCTGTAATAGGTCAAATCCTAGCTAAATGTGCTTATCCAGAGCTTTTGAAAGAAAATCAGAAGAGTTATGCTGTTCAACTGGTCGAAGCTGTGAGCGAGGTCATTTTTGCGTTAGAAAAGATTAAGGGGGTTATCCCTCAGACGATAGCGGTAAATGAATCAATTAAACAGCTGCGTAAACTTACAGAGGATATTGGGTTCAGTTATGACATAAGTAAATATTATACAGATTCTTATTGGGAAAGCGTAATGGACGATGTAAAGAATGAAGATACTTTATCGGTTATTAAAAAAATGCTTACGGAAAAATATGCGGTAGAATTAGACACGATAGAGAAAAACACACTTTAAAAATCAACGGTTGAATCGGATTTTTTTTATCCCGATTCAACCGTATTTTGTTTTGTCCAATTTCTATATAGTTAATACCAGAGATTTACCGAATAAAAAAATAAAGGAGGAAACAAAAATGACGGTAATTGAAAAAGCACAAAAATATTATAAGGGGAATCTAAGTTTTTTCGATGACGCACAAGAGCAGTATAAACACCTCGGAAGCGTATTGGATAAAGAAAAGAGATTAATGGAGATATGTCCATTTGGTGATGAGATTAGCGATTCAAATGGTGAGAACGACTTCGCAGTACTTGATGATGTCAATACATTGAAAAATGTGATGGTCTTTGCGGAAATTAATCGTTACAGAGAAACTCTTTTGGCTGATATGCCAGAAGATGAAAGAAGGAAAGTGACTCGACTCATAATTAACAATCTCGATAAGTTTCACGTTAAACCAGTTGCCTTCGAAGTAAAAGAAGATGCCATTGTAGTTGCATGGTACCTCAATTCGGTAATAAACACCTTCAGATTTTCGGACAACATTGAGGCATTAGTAGACTAATTAAACGAAAAGGAGATATCAAAATGACTCATTATTTGTTGAAAAAATACACTTTTCGAAAAGATCATTATGACGGAATCAATGCGTTGTATAGGCTTTCGGCTGTAATGAGCTTGGAATCAACTTCAAACGAATCAAGTATAACAGAGCAAATTCAACAACTCATCTTGACAGTAAAAACCTGGTCTGTTGTTCCAAATGAGATTGTGGTTTTTCCAAACAGAGCCGAACTTCACTGGTACACAATAGGCTTTCAGATGTCGATGAATCAGGAACAGTATTTGAACTTGATTCAACAATTTCTATCATTCTTAAACAACATACCTGAAATGGATGTCCAATTTCTTGAACGATGTTTAATCGAGGATCCAGAGCGACTTGTGTGGAGTGTTCCGAATCAAATGATTAATTTCTTACCTGAATTCACCTCTGAATGTTTCGGATTGAAAGGACAAGAAATAAAAGTCCTGATATTGAATGAGAGATTGGAGGTAGTGGCATAATGGCACTCATCAAAAAAGTAAAGCGCCCTGTTTTAAAGGGAGAACAAGAATATCTAAGAATGAAAGGTTTGAATCATTCAATGACATCTAACAATGATTTAGTAAAAACAACGAATGTTTCTTTAGAGGAAAGCAACAACGCAGTTTTGTCAAATCAAACGTATAATAGTAACATTTACCAATTGAACAATGATGAAGCATGTGTTGGTGAAATGGAAAAGGAGTCTGTTAAGAACAAGAATCATTCCGCAATGAATCGCATTATCTCTTTCTTAGAAGAGAACGTGAGAATGCCGAGAAAGGCAAAGGTCGAAGAAGATGATTATTATTTCCGAATCGACAATATTACCAGTCGAGAAGGTATAGAAGGGAAATTTGGGACATATGACCAGTTCTTGATTACATTCTCACTTTCTCAAAGTGGTATGGACGTTCCGATACAAATCACTCTACCTTATACCGTTTCGTCAAACCCTGAGTCACCACTGATGATGTTCCTTGTTCATTTCAAACCCATTTTTCAAGGGCAGAGCATTACCATAAAGCAATTAGTTGGATTGCAAGGTCGGTGCAAAATCACTCATTATCAAAATACTTATGGTGATGTTTATGAACGCTTGGAGGTCTTAAAAGTTGAACAGCCGAATCAATAAGAATTTTAAAAGAAGGGAAAAGAGTTTTCTTTCTTTTCCCTTCTCGAATAAAAGGAGAAAGTATGATGCGACAGAAAATAACCGAATTAAATGAAAATGCAGTCAAACAATTTATCTTTCCTTATCCTATTCAAAAAGTAAGACTACTTGAATCATCCGAAATAACGAGAAGATTAATGCAGGAAATTGATGTAAAGGAGAACCTTTCATTAATTGTAACAGCCATAAATATGGTGGCACTTGAAGAGAAAGCAGCGTTTTTTTCTGCCTTGATGTATCACGTTCATGCAACATCCAAGTCAGATGCGATGGAAATGTACAACAATGCCGAAACAGTATCCCAATCAGTGGTCCCATCGGCTTTACTTACAGAATTGGAACTTATCTTGAAGGTCGGTAGAGCGGAAGAACGCGGCTTTTTCTACGATGAAAAGAAAAATACCTTTGCGTTCAACGCCAACGCTTTTGCGAAACACTTTATCAAACGATGTCATATTCGTTCCACTAAAGACGGTCGATTGTTTCTATACAACAAAAAAGGTGTGTATGAAGAACTAGCTGAAGTGAACCTCGGAAAAATCATTAGAAAAATTATGCACGAGGGGCTTTGGAATAGTTGGACTAGCAATCGTGAAAAGGAAGTAGTAAAAGCACTCCAGCGTGAAGCTATTAGTGTGGATGAAATGAACACGAAGCGGAATTACATCAATCTGAAAAATGGAATGTTAAATTTGACGTCATTCACTCTTCATCCTCACTCGCCTGAATATTTATCTACTGTACAAATACCGATTGATTATGATCCGAAAGCAGCAGCCCCTAAATTTCTTGATTTTATGAAGGGTATTACATTAAACGATGATGAGTTGATTAGTGTACATCAGGAGTTAATGGGATATTGGCTTACGGTTGAAACAAAAGCAGAAAAAGCAGTCTACTATTACGGTCGAGGAGCCAACGGAAAGAGTGTCTTGGCTGCTATCGTGACCGCTCTTGTGGGAGAAGATAACGTCAGTAGTGTACCACTTTCCCAGTTCAATCAGCAATTCGGCTTGGAAGGTATAGTGGGGAAATCGCTCAACATTGCTGCTGAAAATGAATTGAGTGGGAAAATGCTCAAAACAGAAAGTGTCAAATCGATTGTGAGTGGTGACAATATCACGATTAATGTTAAGTACCGCCCACCCATTATTAACTATAAGCCATTCTGTCGTTTGCTTTTTTTGGTCAATAACTTACCAGATTCAGCAGATGTGACGAATGGATATTTCCGTAAGTTTATTATTATTCCGTTTAAAAGAACCTTTCGTCAAGAAGAACGAAATGTCAATTTAAAACAGGAATTATTGGAAGAATTGCCTGGCATATTGAATTGGGCGATTGAAGGCTTGAAACGTTTGAAAGAAAACAACTACCAATTCAGTTATAGTAAAGCGATTGAAGAATGTCAACTAGCATACTATGCTGAACAGAATCCAGTTAGGGAATTTTTCCTTGAACATATCGTGCTAGAAGAAGGAGCACGGACAAAACAGTCGGATTTCCACCAAAAATACTTACAATGGTTGTATTTACAAGGGATTGACGATAAAGGAACGAAATCAAAACAAATCTTCTGGCGATACTTCAAAATCGTTCTTGAGAATGAGAATATCCCGATTGTGAAGAAGAAAATCAAAGGAACTATTTACTTTGATGGAATGAAGATTGTGGGCTTAGATAATACTCAACATCCGTTTTTAAGTGGTGACATCATTCAATTTTAGGGGGGATTAGGGGGCGTATGAAAATATAAAAATATAGTGGAGTAGAAAATCACAAATCAAAGCGAAAGAAAAGTTTTGATTTTACAAACCACCCACGCCCCCCTCTATCTCATTTCATTAGAAAATAAAATATATATTATTAATCCGATGAGGGGGAACTCAACTTGGACATGGAAAAAACAATCGAATACGAATGCCAAAGTCTAATCGACATCTTAGCAGAAATGGTCACAACTTATTTGACCATTCATCCAATTCAAAGAGGGGGAGAAGCAAATGCAGAACCATGCAATGAATCTGTTTGACCAGCTTGACCCAATGAGCCAAGCTGGAACACAGAAACGAGCTGCTATATATGCTCGAGTCTCGACTACTGAACAAGCAGAGGAAGGATATAGTATTGATGAACAAGTTCGCGTTTTGAGAGAAATGTGTGAGCGCGAAGGATACATTGTTTACAAAGAATACGTTGACCGTGGGATAAGCGGTAAGGACATTAAGGGTAGACCAGCACTACAACAACTTCTCTACGATGCGCAGTACAAGTCTTTTGATGTGGTGTTGGTGTGGAAGATGAATCGATTATCAAGAAAATTGAACGACCTAATGAGTATTATTGAAAAATTAAAAACCAAGAATATTGCTTTTCGTTCATACACTGAAAGGTACGAGACAGAATCGCCTTCTGGTAAATTGCTATTTCATATGATGGGAGCTATTGCAGAATTTGAACGCGATAATATATCTCAAAACGTAAAGATGGGTATGATTGCAAGAGCGAAGGAAGGTTCATGGAACGGTGGACAGGTACTCGGGTATGATGTGGTGAGTGTGCCAAGTGATAATAGAAAAAGAAAAACATCTAAACTAGTAATCAATGAAAAAGAAGCACAGACGGTTCGGAAGATATTCAATCTTTATATACAAGGAAATGGATATAAGTCCATTGCCAATCGATTGAATAAAGAGGGGTATCGAACAAAGAAAAATAAAGCATTCTCGATTAATGGTGTTAAAACCATACTAAGCAATCCAATCTATGCAGGTTATATCCGATACAATGTCAGAAGAGATTGGAACGAAAAAAGAAGAAATAACATTAATCCAAATCCAGTTATCGTAAAGGGGCAACATGAACCTATTATTACAGAAGAAATATGGGAAAAAGCCAAAAATATTATGAAAAACCGCTCTGGTAAACCAAATCGAATCCACAGTGGCGAGTTTCCTCTCACAGGTATTCTAAAATGTCCCGTATGTGGAGCAGGTATGGTATTAGGAAGAACAACTAACCGAAACAAAGATGGAACAAAACGAGTATTGGAATATTACGTCTGTGGGGCATGGAAGAACAAAGGAACCGCTGTTTGTCACTCGAATAGCGTGAGAACGGACTATGCTGACAAGTATGTTCTACAAAAGCTAGCAGAATTAGCCAACAATGATGTATTGATTCAGCGCATTGTTGAAAATATTAATCGAAAGAATAAAGACGGCTTAACCCCACTACAACAAGAATATGAAACACTAAAAAAATCGTTATCTACCATCCAAACGAAAAAAGACAAAGTACTAGGTTTATATGAGGATGGAGTGATTACGAAAGATGACCTTGTTAGCAGGTTATCCAGTCTGAATGATGAGAAGGAGCGGCTGGAGGAACGACTTACCCCAATCGAGGAACAAATGGTGCAAGGTGGTATCCCAAATATAAACTTTAGAGTAGTCAAGCAAGTCATGCAGAATTTCATGACAGCCTACAAGGAAGCTTTAACACAAGAACAGCGTAAACAACTGTTGCATCTGTTGATTCATCAAATTACCATCTCGGAAAACAGAAAAATTGACACGATACAAATTCAACTGAATAAAGAAGTAGTGAAACACTTCACCATTAAAGGAGAAGAGAGTTCATCAACAATGGATGAACTCTCTCCTCCTTTTTCTATTTTTATAAATCTGTAAGAAACAAATAAAACTCAAAAAAGGATGAGGTTAGATAAAGATGACAGCAATTGAATTGTTTAAAAAATACATGAACAGATATTGGTCGGAACTTATGAATGATAATTGGATGGTTAGTGTGGCTACATTCAAAAGGTCAAACATTTTTCATGAAAAGCTAAAAGAGCTAATTCCAGATGACCTAGAGTACGGAAGATGTCTAGTTTTCTATAATTCAGAAGAAAAAAGAAACGAGGTATACCTATTTCAGGATGAGCGAGGTGAGAAGAATTTAGCAATTACATTCATGACTGATGATATTCTTGTTCACGCTATTGCTATTGAAACTCTGTAAACGATAAATGAAGTAAATGAAAAAAGATTGGCTTCTCGATAGTCAGTCTATTTTTTATGTCTAAAAACATTGAAAGGAGGTGAGTCAATGTCACCAATTGACCTTTTTAAGGCAGGAGTAGTGTTTGGTTTGTCTATCTATATGTTATTGAAAGAAAAAAGTTGATTGTACTTTAAGGAGAATAGAGGTGAATAGTAATGAGATATTTCTTGTTGGGAACAGTGTTTGGAATAGCCGTATGTATAGCGATGGAGTTTGCACAAAAATCGTATAGGAGTTATCAATGATGAAAAAAATTCAGCGTTTAAAGGACTTTAAAACAATCGGGGGTGAGCTTTCAAAGGAATTAGTGAAGTATTTGGAAGAAGAATTTTTCGGTCTTTATGAATATCTAAGCAATGGTGAGAAAGTTGAGGACTTTATACTTCCTTCATATCAGGCTATGATAATATTGGAAAAAGAGGAAGAATTGAATCAACTTATTCAGAACTCAATGGAACTAGAATTTATGGAAGAAGATTACCTGAAGGAAATGGTGATATTACGAATTGGAATGAGAAGTTGGGATGATATTCAACTTTTCTACTACAAGAAGTAGTCAAAAATTAAGTAAACAGTCTCTTAATTTTCTGTATGTATTGGGGTATTAGAAATGAAAACATTAGATGACATTATATTGAACCGTTTAAGGCAATCACCTCCAAAAGATTGTTCTGTAGTGCCAGGAAGTACACCAGTTATTGCATTTGGAAAATTTAGAAGTGCAAAAGTAGCTACTATAAGTTTAAATCCAAGTTATCATGAATTTGACATTGTTAAAGGAGAACGCAGGTTTCATACCCTTGAAAGTCTTGGGATAACTAAGTATGAAGAAATTAATGAAACTCATAAAAATTTAGTACTAGACTATTGTGAAAGATACTTTGAACGACCAGGAATTGTATATTCAGACTGGTTTGACAGGATAGCAGACTTCTTAAAAAAGTCTACTGGTTATGATTATTATGATGGAACGGCATGCCATCTCGATTTAAGTCAGTGGGCAACCTTAGATGTATGGGGAAAATTGAGTTCAAATCAGAAAAAAGCACTTATTAGTTCAAGTGACTTAGAATTACTAGGTGAAATTATTAAAAATGGTCAAATTCACACCTTATTTTTAAATGGAAAGACAACCTCAAAAGAAATTTTCAAGTATTTAAATATTAAGCCCCAAAAAATCCTTTTGCGCCCGACAACTAAAGCAGAGAAGACAAAATATAAAGTTGAAGGATATGTTGCACAGACAGATAGGATTTTAGAAATGAAAATTGGACGAACCATAAACCTTATAGGATGGAACACATATCTAAAGTATGCGGGTAAGGATACCATTGAAATCTTATCCCAATGGGTAGGGCAAGAGATACAGATTTTTAAATCACAAAAATAAATCTAGATTTTATCTAGAGCTACTTTGTCAAGAATTTTAATGAAGAAAAAATTAAAAAATGTCAAAAACCTCATTTAGATACATTACGGAGAACCGTACCACAAATAAAGTTCCACTATTCATGTCCTAATGTTTGCTCAATATATGGCTGTTGATTATAAAAAATGTATGAAGCAGTTCCATTGACAATCATTTTCACACGCTTTATAATGATATTGATAATCATTATCAATTATGGAGGGATTCTATATGTTTTCAAGTATGTTTTTATCATTTAGAGAAGGTTTAGAGGCTGTTTTAATTGTTGGTATTATATTAACTTATCTTGTTCAAATCAAAAAAGAAAATCTATCAAAATATGTTTATTCTGGTGCTACTATAGGGATATTCATTAGCTTAATCGGCGGGTTTATTGGTTTTAGAGAAGCACAAGAACTTGAAGAAGCAGGGGAAGAACTATTTGAAGGAATTATGATGCTGATCGCATCTGGATTAATTGGTTATTTTGTTGTATGGATGGCAACACAAAATAGAAATATGGCAAAGAGTCTAAAAAGTAGTATCGATAAACAGAATACAGGTTGGGGATTGTTTGTATTATCTTTTCTATCTGTTTTAAGAGAAGGAATGGAACTAGTAACCTTTACTCTCACAAAAGTTAGCGAAAATGCTATAACCATAGCTTCAGGTACGGTTATTGGTATCATTTTGGCAATTATCGTTGGTTATATCGTTTTTAAGACTTCATTGAAATTAAATCTGAAAATTATCTTTCAAGTATTAGGCGTAATATTAATTTTTATCGGTGCAGAATTACTAGGGGAAGGGCTTGTTAAGTTGATTCCTTCAGGTGGAGAATTATTAGAAACGAGCAGTGCGATCCTGTTTGCTGGAGTTTCATTGATCTATTTTTTAAAGGATGACCTTTATAAAATTTTTAAAAGAGCATAATATGATTATCATCTCATCATACGGAAAAACTTTTTCTCGTAGTTCATTTTTTATAATTCATTTGCTTTTTCCTTTATAACATGCTATCGTTAGCTAATGAATATCAGCGATAAAATTATTAAAGGAGTTAGGATTTTGACAACTTTTTATGAGTTAGGATTACATCACAATATACTTCGCGCGATTACCAATATGGGCTTTGAAGAAGCAACACCCATTCAAGAACAAACAATACCTCTTGCGCTGCAAGGGAAAGATTTAATTGGACAAGCGCAAACAGGAACTGGGAAAACTGCTGCCTTTGGTATTCCACTAATCGAAAGAATAGAGAAAGAAAACTTAAGTGTTCAAGCCCTAGTTCTAACCCCAACACGTGAACTTGCAGTTCAAGTTGCAGAGGAACTAAATCGGATTGGTCAGTTTAAAGGAGTTCGTACACTTCCGATTTACGGAGGGCAAGAAATTGATCGCCAAATTAAGGCTTTAAAGAAAAGGCCGCATATCATCGTTGCAACACCTGGACGATTCATGGATCATATGAGAAGAGCAACAATTCGACTTCATTCCATCCAAATGGTAGTATTGGACGAAGCAGATGAAATGTTAAATATGGGTTTTATCGATGATATTGAAACCATATTAGAAGAGATTCCTAAGGAGCGACAAACGTTACTCTTTTCCGCAACGATGCCAAAACCTATTCAACTTCTAGCAAATAAGTTCATGAAAAACCCCGAATTTATCTCGATTAAAGCAAAAGAGCTAACGGTACCTAATATTGAACAGCAATATCTTGAAGTGAATGAAAAACAAAAGTTTGATACATTATGTCGCTTGTTGGATATTCATGCACCGGAGTTAGCCATTGTTTTCGGAAGAACAAAAAGACGGGTTGATGAATTAACAGAAGCACTAAATAAGCGAGGATATAGTGCAGAAGGAATTCATGGCGATTTAAGCCAAAGGAAAAGAGATAGTGTGTTACGAAAGTTCAAAGAGGCAAGTATTGAAATTTTGGTCGCGACCGATGTTGCAGCAAGAGGATTAGATATTAGCGGGGTTTCTCACGTATTTAATTTTGATATCCCACAAGACCCAGAAAGTTATGTTCATCGAATTGGGAGAACGGGACGTGCGGGTAAAACAGGTTTGGCGATTACATTTGTAACCCCAAGGGAGATTCCTTTTTTACGAACCATCGAAAAAGTAACAAAACGCAAAATTATACGGAAGGCAATTCCAACCGTTACAGAAGCGATGGAAGGGCAGCTGAGACTTACTGTCGAAAAACTATTGGAAGTGATCGAACAAGGAAAGTACTTTTCTTACCAAGAAATGGCAGAGAAATTATTAGATGAGCACGATTCACTTGTTCTTGTTTCTGCAGCATTAAAAATGTTGACAAAGGAACCCGACCAAACACCTGTAAAATTGACCGAAGAGGAACCCCTCAAAGTAAAAAAAGAAAAGCATGAAAAACATCAAGTACGTGCAAAAGTGAAAACTGCACTTTCAGCTAAAACCTCTTTTCAGAAAAGGCAAAGCAAGAACTTGAAATCTTCTCGAGTTGCTGCCAAAAAGTGATTTGAAAGAAAAAGCCAAGGATCGCATTCCTTGGCTTCTCCTTTATTAAAACGCCCAGTTTCCTTGACGAAAGATGGGTTCCAACTTACCGTCCTTTGTCTCCCCATCAATATCAAGATTCCTTGAGCCGATCATAAAATCAACATGGGTGATACTTTGGTTTGCACCTTTCTTTTTTAACTCTTCTTTTGAAAGGTTTGTTCCATTTTCTAGACAACTACTATAAGCACTCCCAATTGCTAAATGGCAAGAGGCATTCTCATCATACAAGGTGTTGTAAAAGAGAATGTTGGTCTGAGAGATTGGTGAATCATAGGGAACTAAAGCCACCTCACCCAAGTAATGAGATCCCTCATCGGTTTCAATTAATGTTTTGAGAATGTCATATCCTTGTTCTGCTGTAAAATCGACAATTCGGCCATCTTTAAATGTGAGTGAGAAATTATCGATCAAGTTGCCGCTGTAATTTAATGGTTTTGTACTGCGGACAACACCATTTACCCCATTTTTTAATGGCAAAGTAAAAACTTCCTCAGTGGGAATATTGGGATTAAAGTAAACGTCTTTTTGGTTTTCGCCACCTCCACCAAGCCAAATATGTTCCTCAGGAAGTTCAATGGTTAGATCGGTGCCCTTAGCTTTATAGTGCAACTTTTTATATTTCTTCTCGTTGAGATAATTGACTTTTTTTAGGAGATTTTCATTATGTTCTTTCCAAGCTTGAATCGGGTCCTCCACATCGACACGGCTCACTTTAAAAATTGCGTCCCAAAGTTTTGCAATTTGTTCTTCTTCACTTAAACCTGGGAATACTTTTGCTGCCCATTCTTTTGAAGGAACACCGATAACAGTCCAACTCACTCGATCTGATAATACATATTCACGATATTTTTGCAGAGCAAGTCCTGCCGTTTTATTAAATGTAGCAATCCGCTTTGGATCAACTCCTTTTAGTAAATCAGGGTCAGAAGAAATAATCGACATAAAACCTGCGCCATTTTCGGCCATTTCTTCAAAACCTTTTGCTTTCCACATTGGGAATTCCTTAAAGGCTTCATCAGGAGCAAGGTCATATTTAATTCGTGCTAATTTTTCGTCATTCCATTCAACATGGACGTTCTTTGCACCTACTTCATATGCTTTTTTTGCAATTTTTCTAACAAAATCAGCTGCTGTTAATGGTGCATTAATAACCAATGTTTGTCCAGGTTGAACATTAATACCAACCTTTACTGCCAATTCCGCATATTTGTCAAGATTTCGTTCAAATGAATTCATCGATCTAACTCCTTTATGTAAATATTTACTAGAGTTATTATACCATTTATTGTTTTTTTTACGAACTGATATAGAGATGACCGGGTTTATAAATGAAAAATTAGTACAAGATAATAAAGATACATAGAAATCATTTGCTTTTTATGATATAAATTATTTTTAGGATATCATGCATGGATGAAGAAAGGTTGAGAGAAGAGTGGAAGAAAAAAATGCTCCATCTAATTTCATTAGAAATATCGTAATTGAAGATTTAAAAACTGGAAAGTATGATCAGATTATTACCCGTTTTCCTCCAGAGCCAAACGGTTATTTACATATTGGACATGCCAAGTCGATCGTTCTAAATTTTGAATTGGCAGATGAATTTAATGGTAAAACCAACTTACGTTTTGATGATACAAACCCATTAAAAGAAGATAAAGAATTTGTAGAAGCGATAAAAGAAGATGTCAAATGGTTAGGTTACGAATGGGACGGCTTGTTTTTTGCTTCAAATTATTTTGAGGAAATGTACAATCGGGCCGTTCTTTTGATAAAAAAAGGATTAGCGTATGTCGATGATTTATCGGCAGAAGAGATTCGCGAAACGAGAGGAACTTTAACGGAACCAGGAAAAGAAAGTCCCTATCGTAATCGATCGATTGAAGAAAATTTAGATTTGTTCGAACGTATGCGCAAAGGCGAATTCAAAGATGGAGAAAAAGTATTGAGGGCAAAAATTGATATGGCCTCACCTAATCTGAATATGAGGGATCCTGTTCTTTATCGGATTGCCCATGCTACTCATCATAATACAGGTGATAAATGGTGTATTTATCCAATGTATGATTTTGCTCATCCAATCGAAGATGCGATTGAAGGAGTCTCACATTCTCTTTGCACTTTAGAATTTGAAGACCATCGCCCATTATATGATTGGGTCGTAAGAGAATGTGAGATGGAAAACACACCAAAACAAATTGAATTTGCAAAATTAAATTTAAGTAATACCATCATGGGGAAACGATATATCAAACAATTGGTTGAACAAAATATCATTGATGGTTGGGATGACCCACGGATACCTACGATTTCAGGTTTAAGAAGAAGGGGATATACAGCAGAATCAATCCGCAACTTTATTCGTGAGATTGGTGTGGCCAAAAGTAACAGCACAGTAGATTACCAAATGCTAGAGCATTTTGTTCGTGAAGATCTCAAATTAAAAGCACCAAGAACAATGGCGATTCTTCGCCCGTTAAAAGTAGTCATTACCAATTATCCCGAGGATCAAGTGGAAATGCTCGAAGCAGAAAATAATTCAGAGAATCCAGAGATGGGAACTCGTATGATTCCTTTCTCTCGAGAAATCTATATTGAACAAGACGACTTTATGGAGAATCCACCGAAAAAATATCACCGATTATATCCAGGAAATGAAGTTCGCTTAAAACATGCTTACTTTATTAAATGCAATGAGGTTATTAAGGATGAAAAGGGAAATGTCATCGAACTTCACTGTACGTATGATCCAGAAACAAAAAGCGGTACTGGTTTTACCGGAAGAAAGGTGAAAGGAACGATTCATTGGGTAGAAGCCAAACATGCGATCCCTGCCGAGTTCCGTTTATACGAGCCGTTAATCCTAGAGGAAGAGCAGCAAGAGGGAGGCTCTTTCTTAGAAAATATCAATCCAAATTCATTAGAAGTCTTACAAGGTTTTGTTGAGCCGAATATGAAAGAGGCAAAGCCTCAAGATAAATTCCAATTTTTCCGTCATGGATACTTCAATGTCGACCCAAAATATACTACGGACGAGAAAAAGGTGTTTAATCGGATTGTATCTTTAAAGAGTTCTTTTGTAATAGATGGTAATAAATGATTCCACATAGTGATAAGGAGTTCTGAACAAGAACTTCTTTTTTGTTGACACTCGAACTATCGGCATAAAAAACTTCCGCTAAAGAAGGACTCGACTACTTCTTCGAAAGACTTCGATAGAAGTTTTTAATATAAGGTCTATTTATTTCAAATTATCCTTTTGATAGAATATTTGAGGACAAATAAGTTCAGAAGAAAATGGGGGCGTATTTCATGTTGTTTACGTCAAAAAAGGACAAGTTTCTAGAAATGCTCTTAAGCATAGCCAAAAATTTAGAAGATGCTGCTCATTATTTTGTTGACTTTAAGATTCATAATGAGGAAGATCTAAAAGAATTTCAAAAAACGATGAAAGAATACGAAAAAAATGGGGATTCCATCATTCATCATCTTATCGTTACATTAAATAAATCGTTTATTACCCCAATTGAAAGGGAAGATATTTTGGAGTTAGCAATGAAAATGGATGATGTCTTAGATGGATTTGAACGTTGTGCATCACGCTTAGATATGTACAATATTACGCTAGCTGATCAATATATGGTTACCTTTGTAGATAAGATTTATGAAAGTTCAAAAGAAGTGGTTCGAGCTGCAGAATTACTATCTGAAAAAAAATTAATGGATATTCGTCCGCATGTGATTAAAATCAATGATTATGAATCTGAATGCGATGATCTTTTGCGTGATAGTATAAAACAATTATTCCTCAGAGAAAAGGATCCAATCAAAGTTATTCAATATAAAGAGATCTATGAAACGCTGGAGAGCATCTCTGATAGCTGCGAGGATGTTGGGAATACACTAGAAACAATCATCATGAGAAATGCTTAAGGAGATGTCAAGATGGGTACCATTCTATTACTAATCATTGTCCTTTTTGCCTTAAGTTTTGATTTTATTAATGGATTCCATGATACAGCCAATGCGATTGCTACTTCTGTATCGACTCGAGCCTTAAGTCCTAGGGCAGCCATTGTATTAGCTGCTACAATGAATTTCATTGGGGCACTTACATTTACAGGAGTAGCCAAAACGATTACAAAAGGTATTGTCGACCCTTTTACATTAGAAAACGGAGCAATGGTAGTATTGGCTGGTTTAATCGGTGCTATTATATGGAACTTGATAACTTGGTATTATGGAATTCCAAGTAGCTCTTCTCATGCAATTATTGGTGCAATTGCAGGTGCGGCGATCTCTGCAGCTGGATTCAATGCTTTGAATTACAATGGTTTTTTGAAAATTATCGAATCTTTGATAATCTCTCCTTTCTTAGCTATTACGATTGGTTTTATTATTATGACTTTGTTTCAATGGATATTTAAAGATTTCCATCTTGCAAAAACAAATCGAGGATTCCGCATCTTTCAAATCTTTACAGCTGCACTTCAATCTTATGCTCATGGTACAAATGATGCCCAAAAAGTAATGGGAATTATTACGTTAGCACTCATCGCAGGTGGATTCCAAACGAATACAAATATTCCTATGTGGGTTCGATTATTATCTGCGACAGCGATGGGTTTGGGTACATCAGTTGGGGGATGGAAGATCATTAAAACGGTTGGCGGGAAAATCATGAAAATAAAGCCGATTAATGGCGCAGCTGCAGATTTATCCTCTGCCATCGTTATCTTCGGATTTACCACCTTAAAGCTACCTGTAAGTTCAACACATGTGATCTCTTCATCGATAATGGGGGTTGGTGCTGCGAAGAGGGTGAAAGATGTAAAGTGGGGAATAGCAGGTAAAATTGTGATCACTTGGATTATTACCCTCCCACTATCAGCCCTTATTGCTGCTATGATCTATCAACTGCTCGCACTTTTTTAAAAAGGCTCAGTTTCAGATGAGTCTTTTTTGTTTCCTAAAAAACTTCAACTATATATAAAAAAGAAAGATAGGTTATAATAAGACCGATTTCACAATATGGATCAGGGGGGATTATCGTGCCATTTAATATTACCGACTCTACCGTATTACATAATGGGGTAAAAATGCCCTGGCTTGGGCTTGGTGTCTATAAGGCAAAAGAAGGGGAAGAGGTTGAAAACGCAGTAAAGACGGCATTAAAAGTTGGTTATCGGAGTATCGATACGGCGGCATTTTATGATAACGAAGTAGGAGTTGGAAAAGCGATAAGAGAATCAGGGGTACAAAGAGAAGAGATTTTTATCACGACAAAAGTTTGGAACAACCGTCAAGGATATGAATCTACACTACAAGCCTTTGAAGAGAGCAGAAAGAAGTTAGGTGTAGAATACGTTGATCTTTATTTAATTCATTGGCCTGTGAAAGGGAAATACAAAGAAACTTGGAAAGCTCTCGAAAAATTGTACAAAGATGGCTATGTTAAGGCAATTGGGGTAAGCAATTTCCAAATCCATCACCTTGAAGATGTGATGGCAGATGCTGAGATCATCCCCATGGTGAATCAAGTTGAATTTCATCCAAGACTTACACAAAAAGAATTACTTCATTTTTGCAAAACCCATAATATTCAATTAGAAGCATGGCGACCACTGATGCAAGGTCAAATTTTCAACGAACCAACAATTGTCGAATTAGCTAACAAATATAGCAAAAAGCCATCACAGATCGTACTAAGATGGGATTTACAGCATGGAGTAGTTACGATCCCTAAGTCTGTACATGAAGATCGAATTAAAGAAAACGCAGATATTTTTGACTTTGAACTCGACACAGAGGACATGCTAGCCATTGATGAATTAAATGAAAACCAAAGATTAGGAGCAGACCCGGATAACTTTGATTTTTAATTTAGGTATTTTAAGATCAAAAGACAGGAGGGCTTACGATGAAAATGCGAGTTTCTGCTGTACAGTATCATCTTCATTCAATTCACAGTTTCGAAGAGTTTGCTAAGCAAGTTGAACATTATGTAAAAACAGCAGAAGAATTTGGCGCCGAATTTCTGTTATTTCCAGAATTTTTTACTACCCAACTATTATCCATTGGTGATGAAAAAAAGAATGCATTAACTATTCAGGATTTACCATCTTTTACAGAGCAGTATCTTCACTTGTTCCAAAATCTTGCAAAAGAGAAACAGATGTATATCATTGGCGGAACTCATATTATTGAAAAGGAAGGGAAATTATATAATACAGCGCACTTATTTTATCCAGATGGAAGAATCGAAGAACAAGCAAAGCTTCACATGACACCAACGGAAGTGAAAGAATGGAAAATTACTCCTGGTGATTCACTCAAAGTTTTTGATACAGAGAAAGGGAAAATCGCCATTTTAACATGTTATGATATTGAATTCCCGGAAATTGTAAGAATGGCCAAAGCAAAAGGCGCGGATGTTATTTTTAGCCCGTCTTGTACCGATGATCGCCATGGTTTTCACCGGGTTCGCTATACAAGTCATGCTCGGGCGATCGAAAACCAAGTCTATGTTGTCCTAACAGGGACAATCGGATCATTACCAACTGTTGACTTTATGAGAGCCAATTTTGGTCAAGCAGCAATTATCACCCCGAATGATATTCCATTCCCACCAAGAGGAATTTTAGCAGAAGGGGAAATTAATGACGACATGGTGATAACCGCTGATCTTGATTTAGAACTTTTATATAAGGTTAGAGAAAGCGGCTCTGTCACGACTTGGAGAGACAGACGAACAGACTTGTATCCTGATTGGAAGTAGGGTGATCATATGTTTTATAAGGAACGATATCTGTTTAACGGAGTGAAAGAATGCCCATTGCCGTGATTCCTAATTATCTAGAGGACGAAGAATCCCATCATTATAGTGTATTAATGGAATGGGAAAACCCGTTTATAAATGAATAGCGTCTACATGATTTAGGGTCTGCCTTATGCAGGCTCTTTTTATATGTAAATACTCAATATTTGAAAAATTCTTTATTTTTGTTGAATTTAGAAAATATTTCTGTTACCATTAGAACATGGATAACTTTGTCATAGATAAGGGATAGTGCAAAGTTTAAAGCAATAGGAAAATGGGAGGGGAATAATCTAAAATGAGTGGGAATGAAGAAAAACAGTTTAGTGTGGTAGAGCCAGGGGGAATTGGTTTATTAGGGTTAGCCATTGTAACGTTGGTGGCTTCATCCCAGAAGTTAGGAATAACACAAGGGTTTTCGTATGCAGTTCCATGGGCATTATTTTTAGGTGCATTTGCTCAATTGTTTGCAAGTATTAATGATTCGAAACGGAATAATATCTTTGGAAGTACTGCATTTGCTGCTTACGCATTTTTTTGGTTTGCAGTAGGAATTACTTGGTTAATTCAAATGGGTGCTTTTGGTGAAGAATTAAAAGCAGATGTGGATATCAAACAAC
This sequence comes from Tepidibacillus fermentans, assembly GCF_004342885.1. Classification (NCBI taxonomy): domain Bacteria; kingdom Bacillati; phylum Bacillota; class Bacilli; order Caryophanales; family Bacillaceae; genus Tepidibacillus; species Tepidibacillus fermentans. Next base: position 48,200 of record NZ_SMAB01000010.1, on the reverse strand, counting down.
TTGGTTTTGCTTTTGTTGGTTATTTAATTTTTAGTATTTATATGACGATTGGATCAATGGAAACGAATAAAGTTTTATTTATCATTTTTGTACTTATTGATCTTTTATTTATTGGTCTTTCCCTAAGCTCGTTCCAGATACTACCTGAGTTTTCTCATAAACTGGCGGCATGGTCAGAACTTGCGATCTCAATGGTTTCTTTTTATGGGTCGGCTGCAACTGTTTTAAATCACCATTTTGGTCGTCAGTTTTTACCAACTGGTAAGCCATTAGGAATTTTTAAATAATTTGTAAAATAACAAAAAGGGGGTTGACCCAAAAGTAAGGGTTCAGGCCCCTATTTTTGTTTTGAAATCCAGCATAATCGATGGGTACGTAATAAAGGGATCGAGTTAAAAAGATGATATAAAGCAGGATGAATTTTAACCACTTGCCTACTAATCGGTGGTGCTAAAGTTACACGCCAAGATTTAATTTGACCTTCGGGAAATAATTCTTTAATCCTTCTTAAGGGAATCCCTTTTACATCAGGGTTATTAGGGTTGTTATAAACAAAATCATACCAAAGAATACCACCACCAGGTTTGACAAGCCGCCAAATATTAGCGGCTAATTTTTGTTGAAACTCTTCATCAAGAATGGATGTAAAAACCGTTGATTGAAGAACAATATCAAAACTATGATCCGACATATCAAGGGTAGAAGCATCACCAATCATCACTTTGGTAACGACCGGTAATGTTCTTCTGGCATGAAAGGCCCTTTCTTCTAATAGTTCATTGGCAACAAGATTTTCTGGTTTAAAACCTAAGCGAATGAGATGAAGAAGATTCCCACCTGAACCACAACCGATTTCTAAAACTTTTTTATCGGCTAAAGGTTCAAGTTTTGCCCATTTCAACAACTGAATCAGTTTTCGTTCTTTTTCTTGTTGGGTTAAATAAACGACCGGATTTAAAGGTTCATACCAATTTTGTCTGGCAAGTTGGTTTCGTTTTGCATAGGCTTCTTTGATTCTTTCAATTTCCTTCATTTTCCTAAACCCCTATTAAGCGTTTGTTTAAACATCTAAAATATTTCCAGATATAAGGGGGAATATTCAAAGAATCAAAGGAAATGCAATAAAAATAGGTTTGTATGATTCTATAAGGGCGACTTTAGCGAGCGAGTTTTCCTACCGACTGTTTATTCAAGGAAAACCGCGAGGTATCGGAGTGCGTTAGAATCATACAAGCCATGGGTTTTAAAAAGGCAGGAAAAAATCGTTAATTTCCTGCCTTTTTTCGATGCGCACAGCATGGGGGTTTATCTTGGAATCGCTGGAGGAACATAATTCAGTTCTTCATCAAAAGTAATATAGTCAAGATTAACCATCAATAAGAGGTACCGTTTCCCTGTTTCAGGATCACTAATAATGATATGGTCCTTACCTGCTGCTTCTAGTCTTCCGCGGAACACCTTTGCATTCCATTCTTTATTATTTTCAAAAGTCATATAAATGGTAGCAATTTTTCCGAGATTTAATCGCAAAATGTTTTCAATATAGGATTCCTCTAAAGGTAATTGCCCTGGAATTTCGATCCCGCGTTCAGGGGCTTGGGGTGTTGGAATCATGGGTTGCATTGGATACATTGGTTGCATCGGCATTATAGGTTGGGGGAAATTTTGATCATATTGAGATGCTGAAAATAGATCATAAAAATAAGGATAGTATGGATACATAAACAATCACTCCTTTTAAAAAGTTCCATAAACTGAAGGACAGTCTGAATAAGTAGGTGCATAAAAACAATGGGATTTATATCGTCCTGTATTCCATGCTATATACCACCTACTAGGACAACTTCTTCTTCCTGGATTAAAAAACCATAGGGCAAAAGTAGCAGGATGATATTTTTCTCCATTGACCACTTTTCGAGCTAATTGGATTTCTAAAGTGCGTGCTCTTTGATAAAAATAGGATTTTTGTACAGCCTCGAATCCTCCTGGGGATTGAAAGATCATTTGCGGCACGGTTCGGATTCCTTTGAAATCTAAACAATTGGCTCGAACCCGGTTTACTCCAACATTCCCAACTAGCAACATCCCAAGTTTCCCTTCACTTTCTGCTTCTGCCCGCATTAATCTAGCTAGTAATTTCAAATCGTTTATGTTTGTTTTAATAACAGCCATTGACTCACCTCGCACATTAGGCCTCTATAACAATATATTTTGATTAAAAAAAATGGTGAAAAATTATCACAGGAAATCTCGAAAAGGAAAGAAATTTCAATTTTGTCTTGACATAGACTGGTAATGATTATATGATGTCATTAACAATCTAAAACGACACAGGATTTCTTATCGAGAGAGGTGGAGGGACTGGCCCAATGAAGCCCGGCAACCGGTTTTTAAAAACGCGGTGCCAATTCCTGCGGAGAATCATCTCCGAGAGATAAGAAGAGCGTAAAACTACCCTCTTCTTATGAAGAGGGTTTTTTCATGTTTATGAAAGTTACGGAGTTCATGTTATTTTATCTAAATAATAAAAGAGAATATTAATTGATTATTCTTATCCAGAGAGGTGGAGGGACTGGCCCAATGAAGCCCGGCAACCGGTTTTATAAAAACGCGGTGCCAATTCCTGCGGAGAATCATCTCCGAGAGATAAGAAGAGTGTAAAAGAACTACCCTCTTCTTATGAAGAGGGTTTTTTATTTATCTTTTTGGGGGGGGACTTTAATGGTAACAACGATCATTCAATCACCCTATGAAGCAAGTGTCATTGAAATTGGCGAGTTATCTTTAGAATCAGGGAAAAAGTTAAAAAATGTACAGATTGCTTATGAACGGGTAGGATCAAAGGAAGCACCAGTTATTCTTGTATGTCATGCTTTAACAGGGAATCAATTTGCCGTTGGAACAGAACAAAACCCTGGTTGGTGGTCAGGATTGATTGGGCCAGATAAAGCGATTAATACGCAAGAATTTCAAGTGATCACGATGAATGTGATTGGTGGATGTGATGGATCAACAGGCCCATTAACCATTGACCCAGATACAGGCAATTCTTATCGAGCTAATTTCCCATTCATCTCCATTCGTGATATGGTTCACGCTCAATATCTCGCTTTAAAAAAGCTGAAAATTGACCATGTCAAGGCGATTATCGGTGGATCATTAGGTGGGATGCAGGTATTGGAGTGGGGGGTTCTCTATCCTGATTTTATGGATACGCTGATTCTTCTTGCAGTCACACCCTATCTTAGTGATTATGCGATTGCTTATAACTTAATCGCAAGGTTGGCAATCATAAATGATCCAGCATGGAATCAAGGGGATTATCTTTCAAATGAACAGATTAATGGATTAAAAATTGCTCGTATGGTAGGGATGGTTACGTATCGATCAGCTGAACTCTTTAATGCTCGCTTTCAAAGAGCACAACATGCGAATTGGGGTATTCGTCATGACGAGACTACTTTTGAAGTGGAATCTTATTTACGTTATCAAGGAGAAAAATTGACTCGGAGATTTGACGCGAATAGTTATCTTTATTTATTAAAAGCGATGGATCGATTTGATTTAGGAAAAGACCGTGGGGATTGGAGAAAAGCCTTAGAGCTAATGGAAGCTTCGATGATCGCCATTGGATTTCGAGGGGATTTGCTTTATCCACCTAAAGAATTAGAACAACTAGTCGAGCATTACCAGAAAATAGGTGGAAGAGCTAAATTCATCGAAGTAGATACACAATTTGGCCATGATGGATTTTTAGTTGAATTTGAGAAATGGGCTCATCTAGTGAGGGAGGGTATATATGGAATCGATTAAAGTCGTATTATTAGGTTTGGGTACTGTAGGTAAAGGAGTATATGAGACGATTCAAACACATCAGACTCAACTTCAAGCAGTATTAGGTAAGAAGATCGAGGTAGTTGCAATTCTTGTTAAAAATAAGGAAAAAAAAAGAGAGATTGATCTTGATCCTTCGGTTATCCTTACTACTGATTATGTGGATATCCTTCAATTGCCAGAGATTGATTTTGTGATTGAAATGATTGGTGGAATTGAACCAGCAAGAACATATATTGAGCAGTCATTAACAAAAGGGTGTCATGTGATTACAGCAAATAAAGAATTAATGGCTTTCCATGGAAAAGAATTACGTAAGATTGCTGAACAAACTGGTTTTCAACTAGCCTATGAAGCAAGTGTGGCTGGTGCTATTCCTGTCATTCGTACATTACAAGAATTATTACAAGTAAACCATATCACAAAAATTGAAGCGATCCTTAATGGTACGACGAATTATATTCTGACACAAATGCGGAAAGGAAAAATCTCTTTTGAGCAAGCGTTAATGGAAGCAAAAGAAAAAGGGTATGCAGAAGCAGATCCAAGTAATGATATTGAAGGATGGGACGCCTTTTTTAAATTAATGGTTCTAAGTGATTTAGTGTTTGATGAACAACCGAATTGGAATCATGTTGATCGATCAGGAATTGAACAGGTATTAATCGAAGACTTGACGCTTGCCGAACAATTTGGATTACGTTTAAAATTGATCGGATCACTATATAAGAACCATGATCGTTGGGAGGCAAAAGTAAAACCAACCTTTTTATCAAAGTCACACCCTCTTTATTATGTAGAAGGTGTTGAAAATGGAATTGTAATCGAAACGGATCTAGCAGGACGATTGTTTTTTCAAGGATCAGGTGCAGGCTCTTTAGCCACTGCTAGTGCAATTATCGAAGATCTCGTCAATGTATGGCAACGACAGAAATTGGGTGTTCCAAAAAGAGGGGTTAAATGGAAAGCAATTGCTGAGCATAAAGGAGACCAATCCTATTGGTTTGTTATACAATCAAAACAAAAACACAGGAAGAATGAGGATTTATTATTGAAAAATTCATTTCAACAGTTCGGCATAACGATTCATGCCAGTGAATGGATAGAATTACCCAATCAGGAATATACCACTGGTTATGTCATTTCAGGTAGGGGAGATGACATCAAGAAATTTCTCTATCAAGTAGAAAAACAATACTGGGGATTAAAATGGTATCCTATTTCTACTTGGCAAGAGCAAGAGGAGAAAAGTAAGCGAAAAGTATATGCATGAAAGAAATCATGGTAAGGCGGGAGAAAAATGGCAACAAGAACAATCTTTATTGAAAAAGGAGAGACAAGAATCACTCGATATGTAGAGACAGGAACAAGACTTCTTGATCTGATTCAAAATGAAGAGATACCGCTACCTGCTACATGTGGGGGAACAGGGCGATGTGGTACATGTAAAGTAAAAATCAAAGAATCCCTTCCTTGGAATCGTACAGAAGAACAAGTTCTTACTTCTGGCGAAAAAAGGGAAGGGTACCATCTTGCTTGTCAAATATTGATTGATAAAGGATTACATATTGAAGTTCCTCAACTTCAAGAAGAAAAACTTCAAGTAATGGAAAATAGCGTAGAAAGGGATTTTGACTTCCTTCCTTTTTTACGAAAAATATATATTCCAATGCAAAATCCAGAGGTTTCTGATCTACATTCCATTTATGATTATCTTTCAGATGTAGAAAAACTAGAGTTTACCTTAGAACAATTGAGACAAGTTCCTGTATTGATTCGAGAAAAAGAAGGATTAACCTTAACGCTTGACCCTAATGGAAAAGTGATTCATTTAGAAAGAGGAGATACCACAGATCAATTATTTGGTATCGCATTTGATATTGGTTCTACGAGTGTAGTTGGTTATTTACTAGACTTAAACTCAGGTAAAGAATTAGGGGTAGCTTCTCGTTTGAATCGGCAGGCACAATATGGTGCTGATGTGCTTTCACGTATTAGTTATGCGATAGAAAAGAAAAACGGAGTCAAAGTGTTGCAGAAAACAGTCATTGAAGTGATGAATGAAATCATTTCTGAACTCACCGAAAAATCAGAGATTGATGCAAAGAACATTCTGGATTGTACGATTGTCGGAAATAGCACCATGCAACACTTATTATTGGGAATTAGTCCAAAATCCTTAGGTCAGGCTCCGCACATTCCTGTGATTCAGCAAGAGTTTATGCTTTTTGCTAGGGAGCTTGATTTAAATATCCCTAATGCTCTTGTAAGAGTCTTACCCAATTTAGGGGGATTTGTAGGATCAGATACCGTTGGAGTAATTTTAGCAACGAAAATGTATGAACAGGAACAACTTACCCTAGCAGTCGATATCGGGACAAATGGAGAGATGGTATTAGGGACAAAAGATCGATTAGTCGCTTGTTCATCGCCAGCAGGGCCTGCTTTTGAAGGTGGCCAAATTCGCCACGGGATGAGGGCAATTGAAGGAGCCATCGGGAATGTTTGGATTGAAACGGATTTAAAATATGAGGTGATTGGAAATACCAAACCAAAAGGAATTTGTGGTTCTGGATTAGTAGACCTCGTTGCTGAATTATTACGAATTGGCATTATTGATCCATCAGGAAGAATAAAAAATAAACAGGAGGTCCCACCGATTGTCTCCTTTTTCTTAAAGAAACGAATTATCGAGAAAGAAACAGGCAATGAGTTTATCATCGTGGAACCTGAAAAGAGTGCAACAGGTGAAGCGATTACATTAACTCAGCAAGATATTCGCGAGTTGCAATTAGCAAAAGGAGCCATCTATACAGGAATCCAATTACTGATGAATCAATTAGGGATTGCACCTGAGCAAATCAACCAACTTTATCTAGCAGGTGGATTTGGAAGTTATATCGATAGCTATAATGCGAAACGAATTGGCTTAATTCCGCAGATCGATGAGAATAAGATCAAGACGGTTGGGAATGCCGCTGGTTATGGAGCCAAGCTTGCACTTTTATCCAAAGTAGAATGGCAAAAAGGGATTCAATTGGCTAGTGAGATTGAACATTATAACCTATCCGAAGTTAACGGGTATGAACGAGTTTTCGTAGAATCTTTAGATTTTCCAAAAACAGAGAGATGGTTGAAATAGAGTAAAGGATGTGAGGGAACATGAGTCAATGGTTAAAAGAATTGATTCAATCCAAAATTGTCGTTTTTGACGGCGCAATGGGAACCCAACTTCAGGAAAGAAATTTTCCTGCTGGGGAATGTCCTGAAGGATGGAATCTTACCCATCCAGAACAAATACGAGAGATTCATGAGAATTATCTAAAAGCGGGAGCTGACATTATTACAACCAATACCTTTGGAGCGACAGCAATCCGCTTAGAAGAATATGGACTAGATGATAAGGTGGCAGAGATAAACCATGCAGCAATCCAAATTGCCAAAGAAGCGGTAAACAATCATGGCTATGGCTATGTTGCTGCTTCAATTGGTCCAACGGGAAAGCTCATTGAACCTTTAGGGGAATTACCTTTTGATGTGGCTTATGAAGTCTATAAAGAACAGGTTATCGCAATTACAGAAGCAGGGGCCGATCTGATTATTATTGAGACTATCGGAGATATCAATGAAATGAGGGCAGCGTTGATGGCAGCCACTGAAAATAGCCATCTTCCTGTCATCGCAAGTATGAGTTACCAAGAAGATGGGAGAACATTTACAGGAACAGATCCGCAAACGGCAGCTGTCGTCTTAGAACGTTTAGGAGCATCTGTCATCGCAGTAAACTGTTCCGTAGGGCCAGAACAATTAGAAGAAGTTGTGAAAACATTAGTACACTCAACCAATCTACCCATTTTGGTTCAACCCAATGCAGGTTTACCAAAGTTAGTGAAAGGAAAAACCGTTTACGAAGGGTCACCTGAGAGAATGGCAGAATATGCAAGGAAGTTTGTTGAATATGGCGCTAATATGGTAGGTTCCTGCTGTGGAAGTACTCCCGAATATACGAGAGCGATCTATGAGCAAGTGAAAGAACTCACACCAATTCTCCGAAATCAAGAGTTTGGTTTACGAGTTGCTAGTCGTGTTCGGACAACAACGATTGACCCATTTAAAGGTTTACCAGTGATTGTTGGTGAACGAATTAATCCAACAGGTAGGAAAAAAATATCAGAAGAACTAAAACAAGGGAAAATGGAAACTGTGCGTCGAGAAGCGATCGAACAGACAGAAGCAGGGGCAGAAGTTCTTGACGTGAACGTTGGTGTACCGACCATTGATGAAAGAAAAACAATGGTTCAGGTCATTCAGTCGATCCAAACATTAGTCGACACACCCTTAATGCTTGATAGTACCAACCCTGAGGTTTTAGACCATGCATTAAAACTTTATCCAGGTAAGGCATTGGTAAATTCCGTGAATGGGGAGGATGCAAGTCTTGATTCGATCCTCCCTTTGGTGAAACGCTACGGGGCAGCAGTCGTAGGTTTAACGCTTGATGAAAAGGGAATTCCCAAAACGGCAGAAGAACGATACCAAATCGCAGAAAAAATTGTCAGGAAAGCCGCAGAATATGGGATTCCCAAACAAGATATCATCATTGATTGTTTAGTGTTAACAGCCAGTGCCCAACCAGAAGGGATTGCCGAAACATTAAAGGCGATCACCTTAGTGAAAGAACGATTACAAGTACCTACCATTTTGGGTGTTAGTAATGTTTCCTTTGGCTTACCGAACCGAAAAGCGATTAATCCCGTCTTTCTTAGTATGGCATTAGCAGCAGGCTTAGATGCAGCGATTATGAATCCATTGGAAGAGCAAATGGTTCAAACGATGAAAATTGGTGCAGTCTTAACCAACCGCGATCGCCATGCTGAAGCCTATATTGAATATGCAAAGGAAAAAATGGGAGCAAATGAAGAAAAAATGGTAAGAAAAGCCCCTAAGCAAAAAGAAGCAAAAGACATTTATGAAGCTCTTTATCAGGTGGTTTTAGCAGGGGATAAGGATCGAGTCGTTCCTCTAATAGAACAAGGTTTAAAAGAAGGCAAAGACCCAATGGAGTTACTCAACAGAGGTTTAATCCCTGGTATCGAAGAGGTAGGAAGATTATTTGGCAATGGAACCTATTTCCTTCCTCAGCTGATTCAGGCGGGTGATACGATGACGACCAGTTTTGAGCGGTTACGACCTGAATTAGCCAAACAATCGGATGAGACGATTGGGACGATCGTGATGGCAACGGTGAAAGGAGATATTCATGATATTGGCAAAAACATTGTCAGTGTACTTCTTTCCAATCATCGATTCAAAGTGATCGACCTAGGCAAAAACGTACCAAATGAAGTGGTGATTCAACGAGCGATTGAAGAGAAAGCAGACATTATTGGCTTAAGCGCCTTAATGACGACCACGATGGTAAGGATGAAAGAAGTGGTAGAAATGGTCGAAAAACAGAACTTACCATTCAAAGTTATCATTGGTGGTGCCGCTGTCAATGAACAATATGCAAAAGAAATCGGTGCAGCTGGTTATGCAAAAGATGCTGTTGAAGCAGTAGAAGTAGCAAAGTCATTATTGAAACAAAGGAGTGTTTCTTAATGAGTACCTACCAAATCCATGGACTAAAAGAAAAATTAACATTAGGTAAGTTCGTGGTTACGGTTGAATTAGAGCCACCAAAAGGTGCCAATCCGATGCCAGTACTAGAAAAAGCAGCTTTTCTAAAGGGATATGTAGACGGAGTTAATATAGCCGATAGTCCAATGGCAACATTAAGGATGAGTCCAATCGCTTTAGCTCATGTAATTCAACAAGATATGGGGATCGAAGCGATCTTTCATTTAACTTGTCGTGACCGAAATGTGATAGGTCTTCAATCGGAATTATTGGGAGCAGCTGCTTTAGGGGTAAGAAACATCTTAACGTTGACAGGCGACCAACCTACGAGAGGGGATCATCCAGATGCTCGTGGGGTCTATGAGGTAGACTCCATTGGCTTAGCAAAAATTGCAAAACAGTTAAATGAGGGTTTAGATTTGACAGGACATCCATTAAATGGACCAACCCAATTCTTTATTGGTGCTGCAGCCAACCCAGGAGCAGACGACCTAGATGTTGAACTTGAAAAATTAAAAAGGAAAGTGGACGCGGGAGTTCATTTTGTTCAAACGCAGCCTGTTTTTGATTTAAACCAAGTGGAGAGGTATTTGGAGTTAACAAGAGATCTTCCGATTCATATCATTTTTGGAATTTTACCATTAAAAAATGGGAAGATGGCCCACTATCTGAACCAAAAAGTTCCTGGAATACAGATCTCTGAAGAAATTATCAGTAAAGTCGAACAAGGTGGGAGAGAAGCGGGAATTGAAGTTGGCAAACAATTAATCGAAAAGATAAAAGGCATCGTTCAAGGAATCCATATTTATCCTATTGGCGACTTGACTATGGTGTCTGAACTTTTAGATATTCCGCAAAAAATGCCTAAGGTGATCTAATGTTTTTTCCAAGATTATCAATAACGATTCCTGAGAATCTCGTATATCGATATATGGGATTTTTGAAGGAAAATAAAGTACCAGAAGATTGGAAGTACCGAATAAAAGAAGCGATTAAACAAGCACGAGTTTACTTAAAACCTACCGGAATGATGAAAACGGAAGAGATTTGCTCAGAATTACTGGATAAATGGGAATGGAACACATTAAAATTTGGTGGCAAACAGGTGAAAAGAGTCATCAATCGGGGTTACAAAATTACATTTTTGATCGCTACGATTGGTGGTGATTTAGAAAAGCAAGTAGAGTCCTATACAAAACATCAGGATTTAACCTCCGCTTACCTTTGGGATTCAATCGGTACCGTAGCCGTTCATCAAACGGTTGAACAATTAAAAAAATATATCAAACCGATGGCACAAAGGGAAGGTGCCCAATTAAGTCCGAGAATGGCACCCGGTTATGGTGATTGGATGATTGAAGCCCAATCTTTGTTCTTTAAATATCTTGACTTTAATCGTGTAGGCGTTACGTTTAATGATGACTATTTGATCATACCCAAACATTCATTGACAGGGATAATCGTCTGGACACATCAAAATGTAACACCTAATGAACCTTGTCAAACCTGTGCCAAATTCGATTGTATTTATCGTAAAACTCCGGTAAAGGTTTCCTAAAAACCTGAACCGGAGTTTTTGATTCACGAAAGAAAGTATAAGATTTTGGGAGCAATATCTCCTTGAACTGGCTTGTATGTTCTAACGCTGCTCCTCATACAAACCTATTTTTACTCTATAGTGAATCGATACTACTCATGATTATTTAAGTAATTCTCGGCAGCTTTTACAGCTTCCCCTTCATTGATCTTAATTTTTAACTCGGATAAGATCGATTCCAATGCCGTTAAGAATTGAATGACATTACTTCTCTGGGAAGAATATCCCATGAGGCCTACACGCCAAATTTTATTCTTTGTGGGTCCTAAACCTCCACCAATTTCAAGCCCATAACGCTCGAGTAATAATTGGCGTACTTTCACATCATCAACACCATCGGGAATTTTGACTGAGGTGAGCATAGGTAAGCGATGACCTTCTTGCGCAAATAACTCCAATCCCATCGCCTCAATTCCCGCTTGCAAAGCACGACCGTTTTGTTCATGACGTTTAAAGGTAGCTTCTAAACCTTCTTCTTTAATCAATCTTAATGCCTCATGAAGTGCATAAATCATCGAAATCGGTGCCGTATGATGATAAAAACGTTCTTGTCCCCAATAAGCCTGGATCATTGACAAATCAAGGTACCAGCTTTGTATTTTTGTTTTCCTGCTTTTTAGAACTTCAACCGCTTTATCACTTAAACTGACTGGGGATAGTCCTGGGGGAGCACTAAGACATTTTTGCGTACCGCTATAGACAGCATCAATCCCAATCTTATCTACCCCAACTTTCATTCCACCAAGTGAAGTAACAGCGTCAACAATCATTAAAGCATCATATTCTTTCGCTAGTTTTGCTATTTCTTCTAATGGTTGGTTTGCACCTGTAGATGTTTCTGCGTGTACCACCGCTACTGCTTTTACAGGGGAATAATTCTTTAAAGCTTTTTCTATATCAGCAGGATCAATGCTTCTTCCCCATTCTGCTTGAACTTGAATCACTTCAGCCCCTGCTCTTTCTGCAACGTCAACCATCCGCTGACCAAATAAACCATTAACCCCAATAATGACCTTGTCTCCTGGTTCGATCAGATTCACAAATACCGTTTCCATCCCAGCACTGCCAGTACCTGACATCGCAATCGTCACTTGATTTTTTGTTTCGTAAACATAGCGAATCAATTCCATGGTTTCATTCATAATATTAAGAAAGGTCGGGTCCAAATGTCCTAATAATGGGGTTGCCATTGCTTTTAAAACATGCGGATGAACATCACTAGGCCCTGGCCCCATCAATAATCGTTTCGGTAAAATTAATTCTTGGCTCATGCACTCTCCTCCTATGAATCATGATTTATATATATTAGTTTAAATATTCAATATTTTTTCTAAAAAACCTTCATGAAAATATTAAATTTTAAAAAAAGAAAAATCTATTGACACCATAAAAATAGTAACAGTTAATTTGAAAATTAAAAAAATTAACCATTCTCTTTTTTAAGAATTAGTATTAAAATAGATATATAAATAATGTGACAATTTTGTTACAATTAAGTTCTAAGACAACATTTGTAAAGATCTTAAATAAAAAAGGGGGGGACGAAAAGATGCTTTCTAATATTGGTATGCCAGGATTAATTTTAATTTTGGTGATTGCATTAGTGATCTTTGGACCGAATCGCTTACCCGAGCTTGGAAAGGCTGTTGGCCGAACATTAAAGGAATTTAAGAGTGCAACAAAAGAGATCATTGATGATCAACCGACCACTAAGTAAAAACAATATCACTACTTGTGAAGTGTTTCACATTTGCCAATGTTTTGAATATTAAAATATTTTGAACTGCGCTTAGAGCAAAAGAGAAAAATCAATTTTCAGGAAGAGGGGAAAGAAATGCCAAAGCTGACAAGGCGCCAGTTTTTCAAATTTACTGCGGCATCTGTAGCAGCTGCTTACATAGCCGAAAAACAAGCCTTTGCTAAGGAAAATGGAAATGATAAAGCATATCCATTAATGACAGCAGGTGCAGCTACATCATATGGAATCTGCCACTTTTGTTCCGTAGGATGTGGAATTGAAATTAAAACTAAAGGAAATGAGATCATATCCACAGAAGGATTAAAAAATCATCCAATTAATGAAGGTGCATTATGTCCAAAAGGTCGATCTCTAAAAGAAATGCACAATTCAAAATTGCGATTAACTCACCCATTAGTGCGTAAGCCAGGGAGTGACAAATGGGAACCCATCTCTTGGGAAGATGCGATTAGCAAAATTGCGAACAAGATTAAAGAGGTTCGTGATAACACCTTTGAAAAAACGGTTACCACCAAAGATGGTAAAGTCGTAAAAGTGAATCGCGTGAATGGAATGTTTAGTTTAGGAAGTGCCGAGATCGATAATGAAGAAGCTTACCTTTATACGAAGTTTAACCGTGCGCTTGGTGTTCAATATTACACACACCAAGCCGAGATATGACATGCGCCAACGGTGGCTAGTTTAGCCCCTTCATTTGGTCGCGGAGCGATGACAAACAGTTTTACCGATATGAAAAATGCAAAAGTTCTTTTAATCGGAGGAAATAATACCGCAGAAAACCATCCAATGGCGATGCGCTGGGTACTAAAAGCACAAAAAAATGGTGCCAAGATCATTGTCGTGGATCCACGCTTCAATCGGACCGCGAAAGTAGCAGATATCTATGCCCAAATTCGACCAGGGACAGATATCGCTTATCTAGGTGCGATTGTGAAATATATTATTGAGAATAAATTATATGATCAAGAGTATGTCAAATATTACACCACAGCACTTTACAAGGTAAACCCAGAGTTCTCTTTTCATGAAGGTTTATTCTCTGGTTTTGACGAAGCAAAGAAAACATATAACAAAGATACTTGGACCTATCAGTTAGGACCAGATGGAAAACCGATCGTGGCCGATTCTTTTGATGATCCCGATACCGTCTTGATGAAATTAAAAGAACATTTTAAAGACTATACATTTGAAAAGGCTTCCCAGGTTACGGGAATTCCGGCGGAAAAAATTAAATTAATTGCCGATACTCTTGTAGAAAATCGTCCAGGAACCATTCTTTATGCTTTAGGAATGACCCAAAAAACAACTGGAGTACAAGGAATTCGCATGTATGCAATCCTTCAATTACTTCTTGGAAATATGGGAATGGCTGGTGGCGGTATCAATGCAAACCGCGGAGAACCTAACGTTCAAGGATCAACCGATATGGCTTGTTTACCACATATTTTACCTGGTTATATGCCAGCGCCAACCGATAAACATGCGACATTAAATGATTATGCGATGGCATTTGGTACAACAAGAACGAAGCAGACAATTGCATTATTAAAAGCATGGTATGGGGATAAAGCAACTTCTGAAAATGAGTTCGGTTATCATTACTTGCCAAAACGGGATTCAAAAGAAGCATCTCAAGGTCATATTTCCATTTTTGAAAATATGAACAAAGGGAAGTTTAAATTAGGACTTATTTTTGCACAAAACCCTGCGGTTAGTACGCCGAACTTAGAGTTAGTCTGGAAAGGCTTATCGAAATTAGAAATGTTGGTCGTTTCTGAAGTATTTGAAACGGAAACGGCAGCATTCTGGCAACATCCTGGTGCTAATCCAAAAGAGATCAAAACAGAGGTCATTCTTTTACCTGCAGCGATGTCTTTTGAGAAAGCAGGTACAATGACCAACTCTGCAAGGTGGATTCAAGGGAAACCGGCGGCGGTTCGTCCACCTGGAGAAGCAAAACCAGATGCCGATATCATCTCAATGATTCTATTAAAGTTAAAAGAATTATATAAAAATAGCACTGATGAAAAAGATCGCGCAATTCTCGATTTAACATGGGATTATCATGTAGAAGGCAAAGAAGAAATCGATCTTGAGAAAGTCTTAAAAGAGATAAACGGCTATGATTTAACAACTGGGAAACTATTAAATAGTGCAGCACAGATCCAAAAAGCAGAACCAGGCACAGTTTCTTCTGGCTTAGGCGGCCTTTATACAGGCGTGATTACAGAGGAAGGAAACCACACGTTACGTCATGATAATAGTGATCCTAGCGGCTTGGGACTTTATCCAAATTGGACGTTTGCATGGCCAGGAAATATTCGTATTCTTTATAACCGTGGATCTGCTGACATTAATGGGAAGCCTAGAGATAAAGATCGTGCCCTTGTATGGTGGGATGGAACCAAGTGGACAGGTCCAGATATTTTAGACGTTGCTGCCAAAGATAAAGCACCAAATACACCAGAAGGATCAAAAGTCTTCCCAATCGCTGATGCAAAAGGAGCATTGTTTAGAACGGTTTATGCCCAACCACAAGCAGAAAAAGTATCTGTAGAATTGAAAGAAGGGTATGACCCTAACATATTCAAAGTGGCTCCAATACTTAAGGAAGCAGGAATTGCAGATGGACCATTACCTGCTCATTATGAGCCGAAAGAGTCACCGGTAGAAAATGCTTTTTATCCAAAACAAAAAAATAATCCGATTTTGCGTGAGTTCAGAGTTCCCGAAATTCAAAAATTGGGTGAAGCAAAAGACTATCCTTATGTTTTAACAACCTATATGCTGACAGAGCAATTTTTATCAGGTGGGGTTACTAGAAATACACCGCAATTGGCTGAATTAATGCCTTCCAACTTTGTCGAGATGAGTAAAAATCTTGCAAAGAAAATCGGTGTTCAATCTGGAGATAAAGTCACGATTTCCACAGCACGGGGAAAGGTAACGATTCCGGCAATGGTGACTGATCGTATCCAAACCTTAACGATTAATGGGAAACAAGTTGAAGTCGTTGGTGTTCCTTGGGGTTGGGGATTCAAAGGTCTTGTAAGCGGAGATTCAATTAATCTTGTGACCAACTCGGTAACCGATCCGAATACAGGTACACCAGAATATAAGGCATGCTTATGCAATGTGACGAAGGGGGATAATGAATGATGGCACAAAAAACAGATAAAGCGATATTAGTGGACACCTCACTTTGTACAGGTTGTAAAGCATGTCAATTGGCTTGTAAAGAGTGGCATAACCTTCCAGCTATGGAGTTTGATAAGGTTCCAGGTACTTACCAAAACCCTGCTGATCGCTCGTTTAATACCTTAACCTTGATGCGATTTGATGAAAAATATGATCGTAAGACCAATACCTTTGAATGGTTAATTCGCAAAGATCAATGTATGCATTGTTCTGATGCTCCTTGTGTTGCCATTTGTTCAACTGGGGCGCTATATCAGCATAAGGAAGGTTTTGTTGCCTTTGATCAGGAAAGCTGTATTGGGTGTGGCTACTGTGCGAAGGCTTGTCCATTTGATATCCCAAGATATCAATATGATTCATTTACAGGTAGGGATAAAATGAACAAGTGTAATTTTTGTCAGGATAAGATTACAAATGGCGAACAACCTGCCTGTGTACAAACCTGTCCAACCAATGCATTAGAATTGATGTCATGGGATGAGGCAGTGAAACAAGCTTATAAACGAGTAGAACAAATTAAAGATCGTTTTCCAAACGCAAATGTTTACGGTGACAAGATAATGGGCGGAACCCATTATATCTATGTTTTAACCGAGAAGCCGGAAGAGTACGGTTTACCAACCAATCCAAAAACAAATGAATTAGTTGAATTCCGCTCTGGTGTAATCAAGCCCGTTACAGAAGTATTAATGGGTGCAGCAGGGATTGGATTTCTAGCGAACTTTATTGTTTCTTCCACCGCCTTTAACTTTAATGGAAAAGACGAACCCGAAGATCTTTTGAAGGAGGAGAAGAAACATGAGTAAAGCCTATAAACGGACGAAATATGTAAAAAGATACTGTGTTCCCGATCAATTGATGCACTGGACGGTTGCTCTTGGTTTTTTACTTTTACTTATAACAGGGTTTATGATTTTCTTTAAAGGACCAGCTTCACTGCTTACAACAGAAGCAGGAATGGCTTTTCGCCAAGGACATCGCATTGGGGCGATTCTCTTTATCGGTGCACCACTCATTTATTTCATCTTTTCTAGCAAACGCTTTGGTTTTCTCGTTGCTTTTAAATGGAGTAAATATGATTTAGGTTGGTTAAAAGCAGCTCCCAAACATTATTTTGTTGGTGGGGAAGGGATGCCACCACAGGATAAGTATAATACAGGACAAAAATTGTATTATTTAGTCGTCCTTGTCTTTGGTTTTCTTCTTGCTATAACCGGTTTGGCTTTATGGCATGATTGGTTTACGGGTCCCTTAGGAGTATGGATGCTAGTCATACATGATATTTCTGCGTTAATCATCACGATTTTCTTCGGGATCCATTTGCATTTAACCGTTTTCCATGCCAGAGAAAGAGCATCTTTCAATGCGATGACGACCGGATGGATGGAAGCAGAATATGCAGAACATCACCACAAATTATGGTTTGATAAAGTGAAGTATGACCAAATGATTACCTGTGGTGAAAGAAAAATGAGGAAAATAAGACAGGAAAATCAAAATCAAAACAATACATTCCAAGCTTAAACAGGAAAAAGGCACATTTACATTTTGTAGGTGTGCCTTTTCGATAACCATTATTTCTGGTCTCCTTCAACAAGTTCACGGACAGGAACTTCAAATGTTTCATTGTCCATGTTGGTGATAAGAGCAGTTTCCGTTTGTTGGTTTAAGTTTTTGAATCTGAAATTCATTTGTAAATTAGCAGATTCACCAATTTCATTTTTTTCTTTATCAAAGGCTAAAAAGTATTCAATTTGGTTCTACGAATGGAAGAAAACTTTCTTCTTATCTTTTTTTTCAGTAAAATACAAGAAGATATGAAATTTAAAATACTGGGGTGCTTTTTGTGATATTGGTGCAAACTATGGAAAGTCATGATCCAAGAATCAATCTAGCTGAAGAGGAATATGTATTAAAATATTTAGATCCAAACGAAACCTATCTCTTGTTTTACATCAATGAACCATCCATCATTATAGGTAGAAATCAAAACACGATGGAAGAAATTAATCACCAATACGTTAAAGATCATGGTATTCATGTCGTACGTCGATTATCAGGTGGAGGTGCAGTCTACCATGATCTGGGCAATCTTAACTTTAGTATTATTACAAAAGATGATGGAGAAAGCTTTCGTAATTTTCGTCGTTTTACTGAACCTGTGATTAAAGCTTTACATCGATTAGGAGTCAATGCAGAACTAAGTGGGCGAAATGACATTACAGTCGGTGGTCGTAAGATCTCTGGGAATGCTCAATTTTCCTATAAAGGCCGAATGTTTAGTCATGGAACATTGTTATTCAATTCTGAGATCGACCACGTCGTAGCCGCTTTAAATGTGAATATGGAAAAAATTCAATCAAAAGGGATTAAATCGATTCGTAGTCGTGTCGCCAATATTCGTGAGTTTTTAGATCGAGAAATGGATATTATAGAATTTAAAAACCAACTCCTCCATAATTTGTATGAAGATTATGAACAAATTCCAACCTATACATTAACAGAGCAAGATTACGAAAAGGTTATGGAGATTTCCCGGGAAAGATATCAAAATTGGGATTGGAACTTTGGGAAATCACCTGCTTTTAATGTAAAAGGTTCAAAACGTTTTGAAGGTGTTGGCCAAATCGACATCCGTCTCGATGTCAAATCAGGGAAAATAGAAAATGCGAAAATTTATGGTGACTTTTTTGGAAATGGAGATATTTCACTGATTGAAAATCGCCTAAAAGGTCTTCGCTACGACGAAGAAGAAATAAGAAATGCATTGTTAAAGATGGATTTAAAGCTATTTTTTGGAAATATAACCGTTGATGATTTAGTAGGATTATTTTTTTAAGAAAGAGAATAAGGCTTGGATTTCCAAGCCTTAGTTCATATCATCATGATTTGATTACATTTTGGGAAATGAATTGGCCAATGATCCACTTTTTTGGAGTTGTTTCTTTCCTTTTTTCTGAGCAAAAAGAGGTTAGAACATCCAAGTAATCCTGCAGATATAAGAATAAATGGTGTAATGAAGACCGATCGACAAATTCACCTCTCGTTTCCGGTAAAGGAGAAGATTTAAAGTACTCTTCTAAATGATCCAGAACTCTTTTTGTTCTTTGATAGGTTGAGAGTGTTGTTTTTTCTGGATTTAGTTGAATTTTTGCTACTAATTCTAATGCCTGTGCTACGGGATAAGTTTGAAGACGAGTGGCAGAAATTCTTTTTACTTCGATTATCATATCTTCAATGATGGAAATTAATTTTTGAATTGTCTTTAATTCGACGATAAAAGCTTCATATTGTATCTTGTTACTAGATAAGAGATAGTTTTCCATTCCTATTTCAGCTTTCTCAATCAATTTTTTCACAAATTTTCGCTGCTGATGGATTTCATTTAAAGAAAATGGAAACTCTTTTGTAGGTTTTTGAATCCACTTTGCAATAGAAAAAAGATACTCGCTAAGAACAGAATAATAATGATCAATTTCCTCTTTTAATTGACTGTCGTATTTTTGCGGAGCGACTAGATTGACAATAATACTAACAAGAATACCAATGGTTAAAATCAACAATTCCCTAGCAGAAAAAGAAAGAAATTCATAAAAATCCATTGGGAAAGCGTCAAAGGTATGATACATGACGATCACAGATAAGATCAATCCATCAATTAAATGAAAAGCCACTAGTATTGCGATGATGAGAATCGTTCCTAAGCCAAAAGTAAGTGGCCCAACGCCGACACTATTTTCGATGATGAAACCAGTGATTAAGGAAAGGATACTTCCCACAAATAAAGTAAAACCATATTGAACGGATTTTTTTGTCGTTTCTTTCATACCGATTAGGGTAACGACTCCGGCAAATGTAGAATTAAGCTGGAGAAGTTGAGAAACGAGTAAAGCGAAGGAAACCCCAATACCCGTTTTGAGCATTCGAGTACCAATAAACTTTTTCATAATTGCACCTCTATTTTTCGGTTTCTAGAAAGCAGGTGAACTGATCACCTTATCTGATATTATTATAAAAGAAAAATGATAAAATCGATTGAAAGAAATTCTAAAAAAACTGTGAATGGAGACTGATTATGGAGAACATTCAGCAATTTCTTTATTATCCGATATCTGAATTACCGTATGTCATCGTTGCTTTAATCATTGCTTTTACAGTACACGAATTTAGCCATGCTTACGTCGCTTATCGACTCGGTGATCCGACAGCAAAAAACGAGGGAAGGCTTACTTTAAATCCTGCCGCACATTTAGATTTGTTCGGGACATTAATGATTTTTATTGCTGGATTTGGTTGGGCCAAGCCAGTGCCTGTAAATCATTTCCATTTTCGTCATCGAAGATTGTCAGGTGCATTAGTTTCATTTGCAGGACCTTTAAGTAATCTTATGATTGCGATCATCTTTATTGGACTTTACTTTACCCTTTATCGAATTGGCTTACTATCCAATCTGAGCGAATCTACATATTCTACGATCAACCAATTGGTGAATATGGTTGTCTCATTAAATGTGGTTCTCTTTGTCTTTAATCTGCTTCCTTTCCCTCCATTGGATGGTTACCGAATTATTGAAGATTTGGCTCCGAATGATGTAAGGGTTCGATTGATTCAATATGAACAATATGGTGTTTTCCTATTTTTGATCTTGTTCATCACACCGCTTGGGGATTATGTATTTGCAGCTATTTTCGATCGAACTGTACCTTATATCTTGAATTCTTTGGTGGCATTATTTCAATGGTTGTTTGGCTATTAACTTTACCAAATGATGGAGAAAACATATAATAGGTCAATAGTAGAACGTGTTCTAGGAGAATTCAGAAAAAAAAAAGAGGTGGAAAATTGTTTACGTATTATAAGAGGTATGCGAGAACTGCATTCGATATTTTTTTAATCGTTTTTACGGTTTATTTGATTATGTTTGTTTTTAGTTATGTTTATAACATTGCTAAGCCAATTTTTGTTGGCTTTGTGATCTATTTGATGATCGAACCCCTGGCTCGTTTTTTACATAAAAGAGGAGTCAAAAAGTCAATTGCAACAACCATATCAACTCTAGTTTTTGTCTTGATTATTTTAGGTATTACCGTAACAGTAGGAATTATTTTCACTTTGCAAATCCATCAACTCGCCCAATCCTTGCCGCACTATATTTATTTCTTTCAAGAAGAGTTGATTGCTAAGGCCAATTATGTTCAGATGAAGCTAAATGCATTACCACCAGGTGTAGTAGAAAAGATAGGCGATTATTCCCAAATTATTGCGAATAAAAGCTCTTCCTTTTTATCAGGGCTTCTGCTTGGACTCTTTAATTTTTTAACTTCGATACCCACTCTTGTTATGAACTTTGTACTTGGGCTAATTCTCGCTTATTTTTTAAGCCTTGAAATTGTTCAGTGGAAACGCTTAGCGGAAGAGAAAACACCAAAAACATTTAAAAAGGCATATTATTTTCTGAAAGAGAATGTGATAAAAGGGATTCTCACCTATGTAAAAGCCCAATTAAAATTAATTAGTTTTACGTTCTTAATCATCTACTTCGGCTTACTATTCTTAGGAATTGAAAATTCTTTTTCTATTTCTTTGCTTTCTGCCTTTTTTGACCTGTTACCAATCCTAGGGGTATCCACCGTATTCGTTCCTTGGATCATTTATTTATTTATTATTGGCAGAATAACACCCGCACTTTGGCTAGGATTACTGTTACTTGTGGTAATCGTGTTTCGCCAAATTGCCGAACCCAAAATTACCGGGGAATCATTAGGTGTATCGGCATTTACAATGCTTTCGTTTATGGTGATCTCACTCTCTTTATTTGGAGTCGCAGGGGTGATTCTATCTCCTGTTTTATTAATCTTGATCAAAGCGCTCTATGAAAAAGGATACTTGAAAAAATGGATTCGAATTCCAAAAGAGGAGTATGAAGAAAAATAAAAGGTTGTATAGAATTGCAAATCATAGAAAGGAGAAGAAAGTGTTAGGGTTTTTAATCGATTTAGACGGTACAATTTATCGTGGGGGAGTCACCATTCCTAAGGCGAAGGAATTTGTTGAAATACTTAAAGAAAAAAAAATACCCTTTTTGTTTGTGACGAATAACTCGTCCCGTACCTCAGAGATGGTAGCTAACCATTTACAAAAGATGGGGATTAATACTCAAGCTGAAGAAATTTATACGAGTGCTCAAGGCGCTGTTCAATATATTGTAGAGCATCAAATCGGGAAAAAGGTGTATATGATTGGAGAAAAGGGATTAGAAGTTGCTTTAACAAAAGCAGGATTTATCTTAAGTGAAGAGGAGCAAGTGGATGCAGTCGTTCAGGGGATTGATCGAAGGTTTACTTATGAAAAACTAGCAAAAGCCATTCAATTCATTCATTTAGGAGCAGAATTTATTAATACGAACCCAGACCATTTACTCCCCTCAGATGAAGGACCGATCCCTGGTGCAGGATCGATTGCAGCAGCGATTCAGACAGCAGCAAAAAAAGAAGCCGTTGTGATTGGCAAACCATCTCCGATTATTATGGAATATGCGATAGACCGTTTAATGAGGAAATTACCTGCATTAAAAAGGGAAAACATCTGGGTAGTCGGGGACAATTTACTGACAGATATAAAAGCTGGGGTATTAGCCAATTTACCGACGGCTCTGGTACTAACAGGCATCTCTCGTAGGGAAGACCTAAAAGACCTAGATTATAAACCTAGGGTTATTGCTAACGATTTAGAAGACTTAATCCAGCAATTACTGTAAATTATAATTATTCTTGAATATTATGTGTCTAAAAGATTGTCCAAATTTTGAACGAGATATGTCGGAATTGTGAAGTGCCTTTTCACAATTTAGGAATAGAGTTATATTGAAGACAAACGAAGCGCTATGTTTTAAAACTAATCTGAAAAGGGTGGTAGAGATGTTAAAAGCTTTGCGTAGTGACAAAGCAGCAATTTTTTGGACAATCGTGCGTATTTATATCGGTTGGGAATTCTTGACAGCTGGTTGGGAAAAACTCACAGGTCCTGAGCCATTTTCAGCAAAGGGATTCTTAATGGGAGCTGTGAAAAAAGCAGTTGGTGAACATCCAGCAGTACAAGGATGGTATGCAGCATTCTTAAATGGTTTTGCAATCCCATTTCATGGACTCTTTGATTTTATCATTCCTTGGGGAGAATTTTTAGCAGGGATTGGACTTATTATTGGTTGTTTTACAACGATCGCTTTACTTGCAACAGCGTTTATGAATCTTAACTTTATGCTTGCTGGCTCTACTTCTACGAACCCACAATTATATACATTAGCTATTATCTTATTATTTATCGGCCCTGCTTCTTATCGTTGGGGAGTAGATTACTACCTCTTACCAAAATTAAAACAAATGAGAAAAGGACAAAGTGTTGCCTCATAAACTGAATCTCTTCCCCTTGCCTTTCCAGTAAAATGGAAGGGCTTTTTTATATATAAGACCCCCATAAATAGGTTTGCAACTAGCTTGTATGGTTTGTATATTCCATAAGCGGCGACTTTTGGGAGTGCGCAGTACGGACAACGGAGCGCGTTGAAATATACAAACCTATTTATATAAATCTTCCAACACCTCAGCCTCCTTTTTAAACTATGAATATGTTAAAATAGGGTTTAAATGATTGTTTGTAATAGAAAGGATATCACCATGGAGATCATGCAGGAAATACAACAACCATTATTATGGGGAAATAAACGTTACCATACATTAAACTACGAATACCGAAAACTTTTTGGTGAAAAAGTATTCAAAGTTTCTTTAGATGGCGGTTTTACTTGTCCAAATCGGGATGGCCGTGTTGCCACTGGAGGATGTATCTTTTGTAGTGCAAGAGGTTCAGGGGATTATGCAGGTGACAGGCGGTTAGATCTAAAACAACAATTTCACCAAGTAAGGGATCAGCTACACAAGAAATGGCCAAAGGCAAAGTACATTGGTTATTTTCAGGCCTTTTCTAATACCTATGCACCAGCAGAACAATTAAGGGAAATGTACGATGCGATCTTGGAAGAAGAAGGGGTCGTTGGTTTATCGATTGCAACTAGGCCTGATTGTTTGCCAGACGAGGTATTAGACGTACTTTCGGAAGTGAATCAGAAAACGAAATTATGGGTTGAATTAGGATTACAAACGATACATGAGCATACCCAAGTATTGATTAATCGTGGTCATGATTATCAAGTTTTTTTGGATGGAGTTCATAAACTAAGAGAGCGAAAGATTGATGTTGTCGTTCATATTATTGTCAATTTACCTGGGGAAACGATCGAAGAGATGATGGAAACGGCAAGGGTAGTCGCAAACCTTCCAATCCAAGGAATCAAGATCCATATGCTCCACCTGTTAAAAAAAACACCATTGATAAAATTATATCAAGAAGGAAAACTTCATTTTATGGACCAAGAAACCTATACGAAATTAGTCGTCGACATGTTAGAAATATTGCCACCAGAGATGGTCATCCATCGTTTAACCGGTGATGGACCAAGAGAGCTTCTAGTAGAACCCCTTTGGACACTGAAAAAATGGGAAGTATTAAATGGCATTGACCAAGAACTAGAACAAAGAAACACATGGCAGGGGAAATATTATCTGAAGAAAAAAAGAAGCCCATAGAAATCAACCTATGGGCTTAAAAAATAAAAAAGAGAGGGATGTAATAAACCATATGAAAGAATTGTGAGTACAGATATGAATCAATAATATGATGATAAGGTCATCAGATGTATATAGAATACATCAAAAGGGAGGAAAATACAAGAAAAAAATCACCCTTTTTCTAAAGCGATATCATTCGATAATACGAAGATTTTATCCTCTACACGCTGTAGATGTTCTAGCATTAGTTTTCTAGCTTCTTGCGAATCCCTTTTTTCTATAGCATGAAAGATATTAGAATGTTCTTCTAAAAGTTGCTCTGGAGTTCCAGGTAAGGAGAATAAGATTTTGCGATTCGTTTTTAAATTTTTTTTGATTGAATCAGAAATGGATTCAATAATATGGACAAGCATATTGTTCTTCGTTGCTTTTGCTATTGCATAATGAAACATCCAGTCTGCTGCTTCGTTCTCATCTAGTGTCTTCAAATCTTCTTTCATTCGATTAAGAGCCTCTTCAAGATGGAATAGATCTTCATTTGTTCTTCTCTGTGCTGCTAATTCAACGGCAGAAACCTCGATGATTTTCCTCACTTCCATCAAAGATTTGATCTGATCAATGTCGATTAATTGATCCGATACATCGAAAGATAAAAGGTCGGCTTCAGAGAATTTTTTAACGAAGGTACCTTCCCCTTGACGAATTTCAATTAATCCCATTGCACTAAGGGCACTTAGCGCTTCTCTTACTGCGCTTCTTCCAACTTGTAGTTCTTCTGCTAGTTCCCTCACAGATAATAATCTTTCCCCCGGCTTTAACGTCCCATCGAGGATCATTTCTTTCAATTGTTCAGCTACCCTTTCGTAAATTTTTTGGGGCTTAATTTGTTTCAACTTCATCGCATACACCTCAACTAAATCATCATCCGTTACAATACTAAATACAGTTTATCACAATCTTTACAAAAAACAGTATCAAAAAAATGAATTGTTAAAAAAATTTTAAAAAAATAAATTTATAACGCTTTTATATATGTTATCATAAGGTCATCAGATAATCTGAAATAGTTATTTAAAACCAATTATTTTTCGCCTAGGGGGAGGATAAGATGATTGACCCGCAAGTAAAACAACGATTAGTTGAAATCGTGGGAGAAAATTGGGTATTAGATCAACCAGAGGAATTAGTCGCTTATTCCTATGATTCAACACCCATGTATCAAGAACTTCCCGATATCGTAGTATTGCCAAAAACAACAGAAGAAGTCGCAAAAGTAATGAGAATTGCTTATGAATACGGTATTCCTGTAATTCCACGTGGTTCAGCAACCAATCTAAGTGGGGGTACGGTACCATTAAAAGGCGGGCTCGTCCTCGCATTAAATCGAATGAATCAGATCTTAGAAATCGATGAGGAAAATTTAACCGCTACGGTACAACCTGGAGTCATTACCCAAGAATTACATCAAACCGTTGAAGCAAAGGGATTATTTTACCCACCTGATCCTGGTTCGTTACGGATCTCCACAATTGGCGGTAATATTGCAGAAAATGCTGGGGGACTTCGTGGTTTGAAATACGGGGTGACAAAGGATTATGTGATTGCCCTTGAAGCAGTACTTCCAAATGGAGATATTCTTCACACTGGGGGCAAATTGGCAAAAGACGTAGCAGGGTATGATTTAACAAAGTTATTAATCGGATCTGAAGGTACTTTAGCTGTGATCACAAAAGCAACACTGAAATTGTTACCATTGCCGGAAACAAAGCGAACAATGTTAGCGATCTTTAAAGATTTGACTGATGCGGCTCGGGCAGTATCAAAAATTATTGCGAATAAAATCATCCCAGTTACTTTAGAATTCATGGATAATGGCACGATTAATGTGGTTGAAGATTATGTCAAAATTGGGCTTCCCCGTGATGTAGAAGCCATCTTATTAATGGAACAAGACGGAAGTAAAGACCAAGTGGATCGTGATATTGAGAAGATGGCTGAAATTTGCCGTCAAGAACAAGCGGTATCGGTACAAGTAGCAAGTACAGCAAAAGAAGCAGAACAATTGATGACGGCAAGAAGGATGGCTCTTTCTGCTTTAGCTCGTTTAAAACCAACGACAATTTTGGAGGACGCCACCGTTCCTCGGTCTGAATTGGCACCAATGGTTGAAACGATTAAAAATGTGGCTAAAAAATATAATCTAATGATTTGTACTTTTGGCCATGCAGGAGATGGAAATCTGCATCCTACCTGTTTAACAGATGTTCGCAATGCGGATGAAATAAAAAGGGTGGAAAAAGCATTTGATGAAATCTACGAAAAAACGATTGAATTAGGGGGAACGATTACAGGCGAACATGGAGTGGGAATCGCCAAAGCAGGTTATCTCGAATGGAAAGTGGGGAAATCTGGAATTGAAGTGATGAAAGGAATTAAGAAGGCTTTTGACCCAAAAGGAATTCTCAATCCAGGCAAACTGTTTACCGATCAGCCTAGAAAGAGAGTGGTTATACAATCATGAGCCATCAAATATCTCTAGCACTTGGAATTTCTGAAGACGATTTATTAAACTGTATGCAATGTGGTTTTTGTTTATCGGTTTGTCCAACCTATAAGATTATTCCCAAAGAAACGGCAACACCACGCGGGCGAATTGCCTTGATGAAGGCTGTACAAGATGGGGGATTGGTAACGAAAGATATTACAGAATCCTTAGATTTATGCTTGGGATGTCGCGCATGTGAAGTAGCTTGTCCTTCTGGTGTTCAATATGGCACGATGCTTGAGCATGCAAAAGAAGTCATAACCGAACAGACCAATTTTTCAGCACCCGTCAAAGCCGTAAGATGGTTATTCTTAAAACAATTACTTCCTTATCCAAAACGAATGAAATGGATTAGAGGAGGAATCCGAATCTACCAAAAATCAGGGCTACAAAAAATTGCAAGAAAGAGTGGTATCTTAAAAACATTACCATGGCATATGGGTGCTTTTGAAGCTGTATTACCAGAGGTGGCACCATTTCGTGCGAAACTCCCAAAAAGAGTGGAACCAAATGCAAAGACAAATAAGCCTACCGTTGCCTTTTTCTCTGGGTGTATTCAAGATACGGTTTTTCATGAAACCAATGTCTCAACCATGAAGTTATTAGAAGCGGCAGGGTTTCCCATCGTTACTCCTGAAGATCAAACTTGCTGTGGGGCTGTTCATGCTCACGCAGGAGAAGTGGATCTAGCTAAAGATCTAGCGAAGAAAAACATTGAAATGCTTGAACGTTCCGGAGCTTCCTACTTGGTGAACAACCAAGGGGGATGCGGAGCGATGCTAAAAGAATATGATAAGCTCCTTGCTGATGACCCAGTTTGGGCAGAACGGGCAAAAGCGTTTGTCAAAAAAGTAAAAGATATTAATGAAATTCTTGCGGAAATAGATGAATTACCAAAACTCTATCCAATGAATGTCCGAGTGACCTATCAGGATTCTTGTCATTTAACTAATGTTCAAAAGGTTACGTTGCAACCGAGGAAATTGATCCAATCCATCCCAGGAATTGAGTATGTGGAAATGGTAGGAGCAGGAACTTGTTGTGGGTCAGCAGGTACCTACAATATCGTTCATTATGATGAATCGATGCAAATTCTTGATGCGAAGATGATAAATGTCATCAATACCCAAGCAGAGATTGTTGTCGTGGCCAATCCTGGCTGTCAAATGCAAATGCGAATGGGAGTTCAACGTGCAGGCCTTGAAGGAAAGGTAAGAGTCATGCATATTGCTGACTTATTAGCAGAAGCAGCAAGATTGAAATAAACGTGAAAAAAGAGGGGTAATAGCCCCTCTCATATTTTGTATTCAGTTCGTGAGAAATTAGCTTGTATTCTTCCATAAGTGCGACTTTTGGGAGTGTATTTCTTTCCTTATGCTTTAATCAAAGAAATACGCGGACAACGGAGCGCGTTTGTAGAATACAAACTATTATTAGAAGAATACTAGCTTTTTTATATGTACTCCTATTACTCCTGATCAATAATGAGCTTCCCACCACGGGCGAAATGATCTTTTTTCAAATCCTCAATAAACACGTATACCCTTTCTTCTGGTACATTTACCGTTTCAGCTACTACTTTCGTAATCTTTTCTACTAATTCCCGTTTTTGTTCAGGTGTACGTCCTTCAATCATTTCAATCGTTACAAATGGCATTGCGATCACTCCTTTTTTGTATTTTACCTCTATTATAAGACATATTTTTAATCATTCCACCAATTTTTCATTCGCTTCCAAAGAGATTCCTGTTCCGATTCCTTTATTTTGTTGGGGTCTAACAATTGATCGCCTTTGTGAATATCACATACTTCTTTGGGTTCCGTACCTTGAATGAAAACTTCTAATCTTGGGTTCGGACAACGATCATTAGCTATTTTCCCTGTTTGCGGGTCGATATAAAGGCTGACCACCCCTTCAGGTACAGTGAAAAGTTGAGGTGCTAACGCTTGGTGTGCCTTTTCCATATATTCCGCCCAAATTTCTTTCGTAAGATAGGATTCTTGACTCCGATAAGACTGGTACTTTTTCAACTCTTCATCATTATCATAACCTGTCCAAAGTGTAGTCACGAGTTGAGGAGTATAACCAACTAGCCAAAGATCTCGATAATCATTTGTCGTCCCTGTTTTCCCCGCTACAGGCCGCTTTAATATTTTCGCTACGCTTGCGGCTGTTCCACCTGGTTCAAATACCCCTTCTAGCATATAGGTCATCACGAAAGCTTCTGCAGGTGTAATCACTTGTGTTTCTTCAATTTCCTTTTTTTCATAAAGAATGTTTCCTTCCCGATCTTCAATCTTAATAATTGCGGTTGGCTCAATTTTCTTACCTTGATTAGCTATTGTCGCATAAGCTTTTGTCAGTTCCATCGGTGTCACAAGATTAGAACCTAATGCTAAGGATGGAACAGGATCTAGTCGCGATTCGATTCCTAATCGTTTTCCCATTTCAACCAGTTTGTCCATTCCTATATCTAGGTGGGTTTTCACGGCATAAATATTATCAGAATGAGTAATCGCATAATGTAGATCAATGTCGCGATTTGGGTATTTATCATCAAAGTTTTTTACCGAATAATTCTGGCCATTTTCTTGAAAAAAAACAGTTGCTTCACTTTTTTGCTGAGTTAATGGTGTTACGCCATGTTCTAAAGCTGCCAAATACAATATCGGTTTAAAGGCAGAACCAGGTTGTCTTTTCGCAAAGACCCGATTATATTGACTTTCTCGAAAATCTCGTCCCCCAACCATTGCCTTGATAAATCCGGTTGAAGGTTCGATGCTTACAAGGGCAGTTTGCAATGGACGATCCTTTGGCAATTTTTCTTTTAATAGTTTTTCAGCTGTTTCTTGCATAGCTAAATCCATGGTGGTATAGATTTTTAAACCGCCAGAATGCAACTCTTGTTCCGTGATTCCGTATCGGTGAATCAATTCATTCTCAATGTATTGCGTGAAATAAGGAGCTTTGGAAGCGAAGAGTCGCTCTTTTGGGTTGGCAAACGTAAGATTTTGGTGATAAGCCTCATCTGCCTGTTGCTGTGTGATATACCCTTCATGAACCATCGCTTGAAGAACTAGTTTTTGCCTAGATTTTGCTTTCTCTAAATTTTGAAAGGGTGAATAGTAAGTTGGCCCCTTGGGAATACCTGCTAACATCGCAGATTCTGCTAGATTTAATTCGGATACATTTTTATGAAAATAAGTGGATGCAGCTAATTGAACACCATAAGCGGATTGCCCATAATAAATCTGATTTAGATACATTTCTAAGATTTGATCTTTACTATACTGCAACTCTAGTTTTACTGTTAAAAGAGCTTCTTTTAATTTCCGTTGCCATGTTTTTTCATGGGTTAAATAGAGATTTTTCGCTAATTGCTGTGTAATTGTACTGCCACCTTGTACTTTTGCACCATTCTTAAGATCAGCGATCACCGCACCGCCAATTCGCATCAGATCAAAGCCAAAATGGTTATAGAATTTACGATCTTCGATAGCAAGAGTGGCTTGAATAAGATCTTTTGGAATTTGGGACAAAGGAACATAGATCCTTTTCTCTCCAGAATCTACCGCGTCGATTACCTTTCCGTCTAAAGAGTAAATCAATGTCGTTTGTTTAATATCCGCATTAGGAAGTGGGGTTGATTTCAGATAGATAACAAATGCACCAACAAGAATACCCAGAATAATCAAGAATGAAAACAAAAGTAAAATCGTCCTTTTTAAGGCTCTAAGAAAACGATAAAGCGCAAAATCTTCTAAATCATCATATCTACCCACAGAATCCCCTCTTTCAACGACTCTAAAGATAAACCATTTTATTAACCCATTATCGGTATATTTTAAGTGGCTTATACTTGAACGAACGGGGTAGGACATTTTTTTCTTTGCTTTTCGCGAATGATTTTATATAATACTTTTTGTTGTTTCATGTGTAGAAAGTGGTAGATGAGGGAAACCTACCATCAAGAAAATAAACATAAAGGAAAATAGAAGAAAGAGGGATCACCAAATGGAATTATGGTATACAGAAAAACAAACTCCTAACCATGGAATCACGACAAAAATTACAAAAACCTTACATACCGAACAAACCGAATTTCAAAAATTAGATATTATCGAAACCATTCAATTTGGGCGGATGCTAGTCTTAGATGGAATGGTCATGACCACCATCAAAGACGAATTTGTTTATCATGAAATGATTACTCATATTGCTCTTAACACTCATCCAAATCCAAAGAAAGTATTGGTTGTCGGTGGCGGGGACGGAGGAGCAATCCGCGAAATCCTAAAACATTCAAGTGTAGAAAAAGCTGTACTTGCGGAAATTGATGGCCGAGTGATTGAGACCTCAAAAGAATACTTACCAGAAATTGCAGGAGCTTTAGATAATCCTAGAGTTGATGTTCAAGTCGTAGATGGAATTCGCTATATCCATGATCACAAAAATGAATTTGATGTCATCATGGTGGACTCCACTGAACCAGTAGGGCCAGCAGTTGGCTTATTTGAAAAAGGATTTTATCAAGGGATTTATGATTCATTAAAAGAAGACGGAATCCTTGTTGCACAAACAGAATCTCCTTGGTTTAACGCAGATTTAATCCAGCGAGTCGTAAAAGATATTCGTTCCATTTTCCCAGTCACTCGTTTATATACAGTAAGTATCCCAACCTATCCAAGTGGGTTATGGAGTTTTACTCTGGGTTCCAAAAAATACGACCCACTTACCGTAGATGAGTCACAATTAAAAGAACTAGATACCAAATACTATTCACCTAGAATTCATAAATCTGTCTTTCAATTACCGAAGTTCGTAGAAGATTTGGTGAAGGAGTAAACTTCAATGAAATTTGATGAAGCATATTCTGGAAATGTATTTATTGCTGCTCATCCTCATTATGAAGATGCAGAGGTTGTAATTTATGGGATGCCAATGGATTTTACGGTGAGTTACCGACCAGGATCACGTTTTGGCCCGAAAAAAATCCGTGAAGTCTCTATTGGATTAGAAGAATATAGCCCTTATTTAAATCGTGAATTAAAAGAAGTGAAATATTTTGATGCAGGTGATATCCCTCTTCCTTTTGGAAATCCCGAAAGAAGTGTTGAAATGATTGGGGATTATGTCCGGAAGATTTTAAACGATGGCAAGTTTCCCCTTGGCTTAGGTGGGGAACACCTTGTTGCTTGGCCAATTATCCAGGAGGTATATAAGAAGTATCCTGACCTTGTCGTGATCCATATGGACGCACATACTGATCTTCGTACGGATTATGAAGGGGAGCCTTATTCTCACGCTACGCCTATTCGTAAGGTAGTAGAATTAATGGGAGGAAAAAACGTTTATCAATTTGGGATTCGCTCAGGACTAAAAGAGGAATTTGAGTTTGCGAAAGAATATATGAACTTCTATCCTTTCGAAGTATTAGAACCCTTAAAAAAGGTATTACCAACGATAAAGAATCGTCCTGCCTATATTACAATCGATATTGATGTTTTAGATCCTGCTTTTGCTCCTGGAACAGGAACATTAGAATCTGGAGGCATTTCTTCCAAAGAAATGCTTGCAGTGATTCACGAGATTGCTAATTCGGGGATAAAAGTAGTCGGGGCAGATATTGTCGAAGTGGCACCTGTCTATGATCCTGCAGACCAAACTGCCATTCTCGCTTCAAAAATGGTAAGAGAAATCCTCTTGGGATGGACCCAAAATCAATAAATGAAAGAGATTCAGATTCACATCCAAACAAAAATTGATTACCAAACCGGAGAAGTAGAAGAATGGCAACATGACTATAAGGGGACATTATACCTAAAAAATGATCAAGACATTTATTTGAAATATGAAGATCATCAAGATCAACTAGGGAAAACAAACACCATTCTGAAGTGGAAATGGAGTGAATCCCCAACCAAGCTATCCCTTCTCCGCCAAGGGGAAACAAGATCGCATCAAATATTCCAGGAAGGGAAACCCCACCAAAGTTTTTATCAAACACCTTATGGAACCTTTGCAATGGAAATTCATCCGCTAAAAGTAAAGATTTATTCTCAGACTTGGGAAGAAGGAAAAATTGAATTAGAATACGATCTTTCTATTGGAAAGCAAAAGGTGGGGCGTTACCAATTGATGGTACATTATCGTCCATAGGAGGAAAACATGCTAAAAGAGATTTTACTTTCTACACTGACTGGGGCAGTGGTTGGTTTTGTTTTTGCTTTTTTTAAATTGCCCATTCCAGCTCCAACAGCGATTCAAGGAATTATGGGGATTGTCGGAATCTTTTTAGGATATCAGTTATATCGAATGTTTTTTTAGGATAAAAAATATTGGTTTAAGGATAGGTTTGTATATTCCATAAGCAGCGACTTTTGGGAGTGTAGAGCACGGACAACGGAGCGCATTGGAATATACAAACCTATTTTATTGGAAGGTTACAGCATCATAAATATGCAATTAACACAAAGCATTATACCTTAAAATCAGAATATTTAGTATAATAATGAGAAATGAAAGATTGTAGGTGAGGAAATGGAGCGGCTGATTCAAAAAATTATTCAAGGGGATAAAAGAAGTGTAGCAAAAGCAATTACAATCATTGAAAATGACCTACAGGAAAAATATGACCTCCTTCAACATTTATATCTACATAAAAGAAGGGCTCATGTAATTGGAATTACGGGGGCACCTGGTGCAGGAAAAAGTACCCTTGTTGATCGATTGATTCAAGAAATTAGAGGAGAAGGGCTAAAAATTGCAATCATTGCCATCGATCCTTCCAGTCCTTTTTCTGGTGGAGCCCTTTTAGGCGACCGAGTGCGAATGCAAAAGCATGCCACAGATTCTGGAGTATTTATACGTAGTATGGGGAGTAGGGGCACACTAGGTGGGTTAGCCAAGGCTACCAAAGAGACAGTAAGAATTTTAGATATGATGGGCAATGACTTGATTGTAATTGAAACGGTAGGTGTAGGACAATCCGAATTAGAAATTATGAATGTTGCAGATAGTACAGTAGTCGTGTTAAATCCAGGGGCAGGGGATAGTATTCAGGCTTTTAAAGCTGGGCTGATGGAAATTGCCGATATTTTTGTTATTAATAAGAGTGATCTTCCCGGAACGCAAAAATTATATCATGAAATAGAACTTTTAATCGAAACAACAAAGCAAAAAGCTGAATGGAAACCACCGATTGTGAAGACGATAAGCACAGAACATCAGGGCATCATCGAATTATGGACTTCTTTGCAGAACCATTTTTCTTTTATCAAAGAAAAAGGAATCCTTGATCGGCAACGAAGAGAAGATTTAGCAAAAGAATTTGAAGAAATTCTTCATCAGTTCTTTCAACACCAAATTGAACAATGGAAAAAACAAGATACTTATCATGTCATTATGGATCAAATTTATCACCAAAAACTCAATTTGATTGATGTGGCCAAACAAACCTATCAGCAGTTAATCAATGAAAAAAATGAATAACTCGTTTTGCTGGGATTTGACATCCGATCAAAAATGATTACAATATTGTTTACTATGACTTTTTTGAAAATCACGGCAAAGAAAAAAGAAAGGATGTGCCGGAAGCAATGTCAGAAACCGTCTTTGATTTTGATGAAAGAAGTATCCAAGAGAAACCAATGGTAGACTTAGCTTATCAAATTTTAAAACAAGCCAAGCGTACCTTTACCTATCAAGAATTAGCTCAAGAAGTATTTAAACTAAAAGGGTTATCCGAAGATGAACTCCTAGATTTTACTGTTCAATTATTTACGGAAATCAATATCGATGGTCGTTTTGCTTATTTAGGCCAAAATGAGTGGGGTCTAAAACAGTGGTATCCTGTCGATCAACTCGAATCGGTTCACTTGCGGTTTAATGATGATGAAGATACCGATTTTGATTACGATGAACAATTGGAAGATGAAGAATATACAGATGAAGATGAATTAATGGACGATGAATTGACAGACGACTATGATGATACAGATGCTCTTGAAGATGATTTCATTGATGAAGATATGGATGAATTTGAGGAAACGGACGAAGATGACGATTTAGATCTAGAGTAATCTCAAGCTTGACTTTTTAGATGAGAGAGAGTAAGATACCTAATGGGCTTTAGATTTATTGTGTGAAAAGAATAAATCTACATATTTATAAATAGAGCAAAAGCGCCCCCGAAAGGGAAGGGTGCTTTTGTTTTTTTTGTGTAATTCTTGGCAAAATAAGATGAAGACAGAGGAGGAATTCATATGACTAAGTATATCTTCGTAACTGGTGGTGTAGTATCTGGATTGGGTAAAGGAATTACCGCTGCTTCTCTTGGGAGACTATTGAAGAATCGAGGTTTAAAAGTAACGATCCAAAAATTCGATCCATATATCAATGTAGACCCAGGAACGATGAGTCCTTATCAACATGGGGAAGTATTTGTAACGGACGATGGAGCAGAAACAGACTTGGATTTGGGTCATTATGAACGTTTTATCGATATCAATCTAAGTAAAAATAATAATGTAACGACAGGAAAAATTTATTCTTCAGTCATCACAAAAGAACGACGTGGCGATTATTTAGGTGGAACCGTTCAAGTAATCCCACATATTACCAATGAAATCAAAGATCGGATTTTTCGTGCTGCAAAAGAAACCCATGCAGATGTTGTGATCACAGAAATTGGTGGAACCGTCGGGGACATTGAAAGTCTGCCTTTTCTTGAAGCGATTCGCCAGTTAAAAAATGATGTTGGCCGTGAAAACATCATGTATATCCATGTCACATTAGTACCATACATTGCTGCTTCAGGTGAATTAAAAACAAAACCGACCCAACATAGTGTGAAAGAACTTCGCAGTATTGGTATCCAGCCAAATATGATTGTTTGCCGTACGGAGCACACCTTATCAGACGATATTAAAAAGAAAATTGCTCTATTTTGTGATATTGAAAAAGAAGCTGTTGTCGAGGCATTAGATGCCGATACCTTATATGATGTGCCATTAATGTTACAACAACAGGGATTAGACGAATATGTAGTGAAACATCTTTCTTTAAATACTCCTCCAGCTGACATGAAGGAATGGACCGAGCTTGTAAACAAAATCAAAAATTTAAAACACACCACAAGAATTGCTTTAGTAGGGAAATATGTTTCTTTACATGATGCATACCTAAGTGTTGCTGAGGCATTATATCATGCAGGTTTTAACAATGATACGGAAATTGAGATTGACTGGATCGATGCTGAAAACGTAAATCAAGAAAATGTTCATCAATTATTAAAAGATGCCGATGGAATCTTAGTTCCAGGTGGTTTTGGCGATCGGGGAATTGAAGGGAAGATTACAACCATCCAATATGCTAGAGAGAATAATATTCCATTCTTAGGAATCTGTCTAGGAATGCAAACCGCTGTCATTGAATTTGCGAGGAATGTGGTCGGTTTAAAAGATGCTCATAGTACCGAATTTAATCTTCGCACTCCATATCCTGTCATTGATATTCTCCCTGAACAAAAAGATATCGAAGATTTAGGCGGAACGATGAGATTGGGATTATATCCATGTAAATTAGAAAAAGATTCAAAAGCGATGCAAGCATATCAAGATGAATTAGTCTACGAGCGCCACCGCCATCGCTATGAATTTAATAATGAATTCAGAGACCAGTTACAAGCCGCTGGATTAAAAATCTCCGGAACTTCACCCGATGAGAAATTGGTAGAAATTATTGAAATTCCCTCTCATCCTTGGTTTGTGGCCACACAATTTCATCCAGAGTTTGTTTCTCGACCAAACCGTCCCCACCCATTATTTAGAGATTTCGTGAAGGCATCTTTACAGAACAAACAAAATCAGCGATAGAAGAAGGAAGAGGCGTTAAAAATCGCCTCTTTTTAAACGTATAAGAAAGTATAAATTTTGGGAGCGAAAGCTCTTATTTAAGTTTGATTTTTGTTAAACTAAAAATATGGAGACGAACATTCTTAAAGAAATCTTTTTTGATGAACACGCCCATTGGGATAACTTTGTAAAAAAACATAACGGGGAAATTAGACCTATTGTAATCAAAGAAGTTGAGAAATTTCGGGTCGTATGGAGGGCACTTTACAAAAGAATAGTGCGGAACGTAATGATTGAAATTAAAAAGGATTTTATCGATCCTTTATAGAAATTACAGAACAAGGTAGTAAAGGTTGATAGGATTGCTTGGTTACTAACGAAAGGGGGGATTGTTATTACAAAGATGCGCTATCTTACAACAGGTAATGGCGTTATTAGTATTTAATATAATAGAAAAAATTAAAAAATGAGTCTAAATAGTCATATTTAGAAATATAAAGGATGGGTGAGAATGAGGTTACCATTTAAGATAGCCTTACGTTTTTTACTGTCAAGTAAAGGGCAAACGGCACTAATTGTTTTTGGCATTGCCATTGGAGTTTCGGTTCAGATTTTTATTGGATCTCTAATCGAAGGACTACAGGAAAGCTTAATTAGTAAAACGATCGGTAATTCACCACAAATTACGATTAGTTCCGATGCAGAGGATAAGGCGATTTCTAGTTATCAAGAGATAACAGATAAGATAAAAGGATTAAATAATGAGGTCGTTCATGTTGCGGTTGCTGCTGATGGTCCAGCACTAATAAAAGAAGATAAAAAAACATTTTCCGTTTTAGTGAGAGGAATGAACGTAGAGGACTCTGATAAAATCTACAATATTAAAAGTCGGATTTATGAGGGGCAAGAACCGATAAACGAGAACGAAACCATCATCGGTAAGGAATTAAAACAAGAACTTGGAGTAAACCTTGGTGATGAAATTCAGATTATCACGAATTCAGGTGACTTAGAAAAGCTAAAGGTCACAGGTTTCTACGATCTTAAAGTGGCCTCGTTAAATAAATCTTGGATGATTACCCCACTTTCTACTTCTCAGAAATTATTCTCATTCGGTGATAAGGTGACTAGCATTGAAATGCAGGTAAAGGATGTATTTAAAGCAGATGAAACAGCATCAGCAATCGCAAAAATATTAGATAACAAAGAGCTGAAGGTGGATAATTGGAAAGCGCAGAATGCGGAACTTTTAAGCGGGTTAAACGGGCAAAATATTTCAAGTATCATGATTCAAATATTCGTTTTGGTTTCGGTTGTTCTTGGGATTGCAAGTGTACTTGCTATATCTGTGGTTCAAAAATCGAAGCAAATTGGCATTCTGAAAGCAATGGGAATAAAGGATAGAACCGCTAGTTTTATATTCTTATTTCAGGGACTT
Organism: Tepidibacillus fermentans; assembly: GCF_004342885.1. Taxonomy (NCBI): domain Bacteria; kingdom Bacillati; phylum Bacillota; class Bacilli; order Caryophanales; family Bacillaceae; genus Tepidibacillus; species Tepidibacillus fermentans. The sequence goes on along the minus strand of NZ_SMAB01000010.1, from coordinate 9,731 downwards.
ATTCTTGGGGTGGTTGGATCTATTCTCGGGGTGGTTTTTGGTTTGTTTTTAAGTTATCTTTTTTCTAAATTTGCGCTAACACCAGAGGGAACTCCCATTGTTGAGCTTGCGATACATTATCGTTTTATTACTATTTCTGCACTGATTGCATTAGCCTCTGCTGTTGTTGCAGCGCTTATTCCTGCAAGAGGTTCATTGAAGCTGAATCCGATGGAGGTAATTAAAAATGGCTGATATCATCCAACTAAAACATATTAATAAAGTCTATGGAACCACGATTAAAACGCAAGTATTGCATGATATCAATTTAACTTTTGAAGAAGGAACTTTTAATTCCATCATTGGCGCTTCCGGAAGTGGAAAGAGTACACTTCTCAATATTATGGGTACATTAGATCAACCAACTAGTGGAGAAGTGTACATAGATGGGAAGAGAACCGATACAATGAACAGTAATGAACTCGCGAAATTAAGGAATGAAACTATCGGTTTTATTTTTCAGTTTCATTATCTTCTTCCAGAGTTTACGGTGCTAGAAAATGTTTTACTGCCTTATCAAATTAAGTCAGGAAAAGTTTCGAAAGATATAATAAAAAGAGCAAATGAATTACTAGATCTCGTAGATCTGTCCAACGTAAAAAATAATCTAGCAACAGAGATATCAGGTGGTCAACAACAAAGAACGGCAATTGCCAGAGCGATGATGAATAGCCCGAAGATTATCCTTGCAGATGAGCCAACAGGAAATTTGGATTCAGAGTCTACAGAGAATATCTATCAATTAATGCGAGAGATTAACCAAACATTTAAAACCACCTTTATTGTTATCACGCATGACAATATGATCGCGGAAAAAGCGGATCGCATTATAGAAATAAAAGATGGGAGAATTAATGAAAGAGTAAGTGTTGGTGCTTATTAATCTAGTTATCTAATTCCAGTACCCTTTACATTGACATTTTTCTTTTTCTTGACTTATTTTGGGGTTTGTATGTTCTATAAGTTGTGACTTTTGCGAGTGAGCTTTCCCGCTTGCTGTTTATTTATGGAAAGCCGTAAGGTTAGGAGCAGCGTTAATACCTATTTTTATAAGGAAGTAAGTCAACGAAATTTATTGCTAATTTATAAAAAATTTTGACAAAAAGAAGGAGAAAGGAAAAAAAAGACAGAAATATATACAATTAATGAATGATTACGGATTCCTACTTTGCTAATAAAATCAGGAGGAAACTGGGGGGGATTGTTTGAAACAAAAGGTGTTAATTGTCGACGATCAATTTGGAATACGAGTTCTTTTGTTTGAAGTTTTTGGGAAAGAAGGTTATCAAACTTACCAAGCGGCAAATGGAAAGGAAGCACTTCAAATCGTCCAACAAGTGTCTCCTGATATTGTTTTATTAGATATGAAAATACCTGGAATGGACGGGTTAGAAATTTTAAAACGAATCAAGAAAATGAATCATGATATTAAAGTGATTATGATGACCGCCTATGGAGAGTTAGATATGATCAATGAAGCGACAAAACTGGGGGCGATTACACATATTACCAAGCCATTTGATATTGATCAACTTCGTTCACTTGTTAGAGAACAATTGGCAGCCCATCAAATCACACCGTAATTTCGAAAAAGCTAGAAATTAGCACTTTACATTAATACTCTACTTATGCCAATTTCATCGAATCTGACTTTTGGCCCTATGGTCTTTGACTTGAACCAAAGTCTTTCAGAAACTTTGTTCTGATGTATTTCATAGACCACTATGATATAATTAATCATTGGATTTGGTATTCTTTTTTGAGATATAACAAAAACTACCTTTTAGTATTCCCAATGTTACATAGATGGAAAGGAGAACGAATCATGCCTTTAGTCTCAATGACTGAAATGTTAAAAGCTGCAAAAGCAGGTAAATATGCAGTTGGCCAATTTAATATGAATAACCTTGAGTTTACCCAAGCGATTATTGAGGCTGCTCAAGAGGAACAATCTCCTGTCATTCTCGGAGTTAGTGAAGGAGCAGCAAAATATATGGGGTTAGAATATGCTGTTGCAATGGCAAAAGTGGCTGCTGAAAAAGCAACGGTTCCTGTAGCCCTTCATTTAGATCACGGTAGTAGTTTTGAAGTCGCGATGAAATTCATCCGTGCAGGATTTTCATCGGTAATGATTGATGGTTCCCATCATCCATTTGAGAAAAACGTAGAGATTACGAAAAAAGTGGTCGAAGCTGCTCATGCAATGGGCGTTTCTGTTGAAGGGGAATTAGGTACGATTGGTGGTACTGAAGATGATCTTTCTGTAGATGAAGCGAATGCACGTCTAGCTGATCCAAAAGAAGCAATTGAATTTTATAAATTAACAGGTGTTGATGCCTTAGCGATTGCAGTTGGTAGTGCCCATGGACTTTACAAAGGTATACCAAAACTCCGTCATGATATTATCGAAGCGGTAAGTAAAGAAATTGATATACCACTTGTTCTCCATGGTGGATCTGGTATTCCTGATGATGAAATTGAAAAAGCAATAGCGGCTGGAATTGGTAAAATTAACGTCAATACGGAAAACCAAGTAGCCTTAACCAATACCCTTCGCGAAATCTTTGCCAAAGATGCGAAAGTATATGACCCTCGCAAATATCTTGGACCAGGTCGTGAAGCGATGAAAGAAGTAGTTCGAGGCAAAATTCGTCTGTTTGGTAGTAATCAAAAAGCTTAAAATAATTAAAGGGTGAAAGAAATGAAACTATTTATCGATACAGCAAATGTCGAAGAAATTCGTAAGGCAAGTGAGTGGGGTATTCTTTCTGGAGTGACTACCAATCCTTCCTTAATTGCGAAGGAAGGAAGAGATCTGCTTGATGTGATTCAAGAGATTACCAGTATTGTTAATGGTCCAATTAGCGCGGAAGTGATCAGCTTAGAGGCAAATGAGATGGTTGCTGAAGGAGAAAAGTATGCTGCTCTTTCCGACAATATTGTGATTAAAGTTCCAATGACGATCGAGGGTTTAAAAGCAGTTCATGCATTCTCTAAAAAAGGAATTAAAACAAATGTTACCCTGATCTTTTCTGCAAACCAAGCACTGATGGCAGCTCGCGCAGGTGCTACCTATGTATCCCCTTTTGTTGGTCGACTTGATGATATCAGCTTTGATGGGTTGACATTAATTCGTGATATTCGTGAAATTTTTGACATCCATGGTATCTCGACCGAAATCATCGCAGCAAGTATTCGTCATCCAATGCATGTCCTAGAGTCAGCAAAAGCAGGTTCAGATATTGCCACAATTCCTTATAAAGTGCTTGAACAAATGACGAAACATCCTCTTACAGATATCGGTATTGAGAAATTCCTGGCCGATTGGAATAAATCCCAAGCGTGATACATGTTAAAGCACTTTCCGATGGAAAGTGCTTTACTTGTGACAAGACACAAATAAAGTGAACAAGGAGGGGCTCGCTTGGAAACTTTAATGATAAAAGGAGGAGAACGATTAACAGGAACAGTAGCGATTAGTGGAGCAAAAAACTCTGCTGTTGCACTTATACCTGCCGCCATTTTAGCGGACTCTCCGATGAAAATTGAAAACCTTCCAGATATTCGCGATGTGCGGATCCTTGTTGAGATCCTGCAAGATTTAGGCGCTAAAGTAGATTATCATGGGGATACCATGTGGATTGATCCCTCGAATATGATAAATAAACCCATGCCAAACGGGAAAGTGAAAGAACTTCGCGCTTCTTACTATCTTATGGGAGCATTGCTTGGGAAGTTTGGAGAAGCCATAGTCGGATTACCTGGAGGATGTAATATTGGTCCAAGACCGATCGATCAACATATCAAAGGGTTTGAAAGTCTAGGCGCAAATGTAACTAATGATTCAGGGAAAATGCATCTAAAGGCAGACCAATTAGTTGGAACTAGAATTTTTTTAGATGTTGTAAGTGTCGGAGCTACGATTAATATCATGTTAGCGGCATCAAAGGCAAAAGGGATTACCATCATTGAGAATGCGGCAAAAGAACCAGAAATTGTTGATGTAGCAACGATTTTGAATTCGATGGGTGCTCGAATTACTGGAGTTGGGACAGATATTATTCGGATTCAAGGTGTTGACAAACTCACAGGTTGCAAACATTCGATCATTCCTGATCGAATTGAAGCAGGAACCTATATGATCATCGCTGCAGCTACAGAAGGGGATATTACCTTGTTAAATGTCATACCCAAACATTTAGAATCTGTCTCTGCCAAGCTACGGGAAATGGGGGCAATTGTTGAAGAAAGCGACGATTCCATTCGTGTTGTAGGGCAATCTGAATACAAAACAGTTGATATCAAAACTCTCCCTTATCCGGGATTCCCAACGGATTTGCAACAGCCATTTAGTGCCCTCCTAACGAAAGCGAAAGGTACGAGTATTGTTACCGATAATATTTATACTTCCCGCTTTCGTCATATTGATGAGCTACGAAGAATGGGTGCCAATATGAAGGTAGAAGGAAGATCTGCAGTAATTGAAGGAATAACCCAATTGCAAGGTGCAAAAGTGAAAGCAACCGATCTAAGGGCGGGTGCTGCTTTGGTAGTTGCTGGCTTGATGGCAGAAGGGATTACTCAAATCAGTGATGTACATCATATCGATCGAGGATATGAAAACTTAGAGAAAAAACTTCATTCCTTAGGAGCCACGATTTGGCGAATGAATGATGGAGAGGATGAAGGGGATTGGCCTGGATTATACCTTTAATAGCGTCAATAATAAGTTTTCTTTTAACATGGTCTTTAGTTAAGCAGTATATTGAACGGAAGAAAATCCATCAGTTACTTTATTCTCTATCTCTTTCAATGTTTACACTAGCGGCATTTGGTGAATTCTATTCAGAGTGGAAAGGCTTCAATCATTTTATCTATAAGCTCTACTATTTTCCTGCTATTACGTTAGTTCCTGTTATGGCAGCAGGTACACTTTATTTACTTTTACGAAAAAATCGTTGGATTGCACATCTTTTTCTACTATATACTGTAGTTCTATCGATTTGGATGTTCGTTCTGCTTATCCCAGTAATACCTGATGAGAAAATATTAGGACAAACAATCGCCATTGGTGGAGAAGGAATGCCTGACTATATTCGTAGGTTTAGTTTTCCATTATCAGGTATCGGTGGGATCGTACTTATTTTAGGTGCACTTATTTCTTGGTGGAAAACAAGATTTAAAGGAAACCTCTATATTGCTGCAGGAGCCATTGTCATGAGCCTGGGGGGTAAGTTAGCGACAATGGGTTTAACAACCTGGTTACCACTAAGTGAATTACTGGGAATTTTATTACTTTATTACGGCGTCGTAATACATCCATCAAGTAAAAAGAATGAAATAAAATCTTATTAAAAGTCTTGGGGGAGAAGGAAAGCAATGGAAAGAAGTTTAACATTAGAACTGGTTCGAGTAACTGAGGCTGCCGCTCAAGCGGCTGCAAGATGGTTAGGAAAAGGTTTGAAGAATGAAGTTGACGAAGCAGGAACAAGTGCTATGCGTAGAGTTTTTGATACTGTACCGATGAGGGGAACCGTCGTTATTGGCGAAGGTGAAATGGACGAAGCACCAATGCTTTATATTGGCGAGCAACTAGGAACAGGATATGGTCCGGAAGTAGATGTAGCTGTAGACCCGATTGAAGGTACAAATATTGTAGCAAAAGGATTATGGAATGCTCTTGCTGTTGTAGCAATTGCAGATAAAGGCAACTTGTTGCATGCTCCAGATATGTACATGAAAAAGATTGCTGTAGGTCCAAAAGTAGCTGGCAAAATTGATATTAATTATAGTGTTCGTAAGAACTTAGAGATTGTCGCAAAGGAACTAAATAAGGACATCAGAGAAGTTACAGCGATCGTCTTAGATCGGGAACGACATCAAGAAATTATTCAGGAAATACGAGAAGCTGGGGCACGGATTAAGCTAATCAGTGATGGTGATGTGGCAGCAGCGATCAATACCGCTTTTGAGGACACTGGTGTAGATATTTTATTCGGTATTGGTGGGGCACCAGAAGGTGTTTTAGCTGCTGTCGCATTAAAATGTTTAGGTGGAGAGATTCAAGGAATCCTGCTTCCGCAAAATGAAGAAGAAGCAGAACGTTGTCGCAAAATGGGAATCGAGCCAGGTCGCGTCTTAAAAATGGATGATTTAGTAAAAGGGGATGATGCGATTTTCGCAGCTACAGGAGTAACCGATGGAGAATTACTAAAAGGTGTAAGATTTCATGGTTCGGTAGTAACGACCGAATCGATTGTTATGCGGGCGAAAACTGGAACGGTACGAATTATTAAAGGAACCCACCGTTTAGAAAAGAAACCAGACTTTCTTGCAGAAAATCAATAGTATAAGATCGATAAACGAAGTCGAAACTGATAAAATGTTCTTATTAAAAATTAAAAATGAAAGTTCATAAAGTAGGTGTCAAGTATTGGATTTAAATTTAGCGACATTAGAAACGATGAAATTGACAGAACTATATAAACTTGCGAAGGAATTTCAGATACCCTATTACGGAAAAATGAAAAAACAGGAGTTAATCTTCTCTATTTTAAAGGCGCAAGCAGAAAAAGCAGGGCTTATGTTTATGGAAGGAGTATTAGAGATTCTTCCAGACGGATATGGATTTCTTCGGCCGATCAATTATCTTCCAAGTGATGAAGATATCTATATTTCCGCTTCCCAGATTCGAAAATTTGATTTAAGAACTGGGGATCTTGTTTCCGGAAAAGCAAGACCACCAAAAGAAAATGAACGATATTTTGGTTTGTTACATATCGAAGCTGTAAATGGACAAGATCCAGAAATAGCGGCGGAGAGGTTACATTTCCCAGCACTAACACCAATTTTTCCTCAAGAAAAATTGGTACTCGAAACCTCACCCGATAACCTTTCGACACGAATTATTGATTTAATCGCTCCAATCGGCTTAGGACAACGAGGCTTGATTGTAGCACCCCCAAAAGCTGGTAAAACCCTTCTCTTAAAAGAAATTGCTAATGCTATTAGTACGAACTTCCCGGAAATTCATTTAATGATTCTGTTAATTGATGAACGGCCAGAAGAAGTGACCGATATGCAACGGTCGGTAAAAGGTGAAGTGATTAGTTCTACATTTGATGAACTGCCAGAAAATCATGTGAAAGTGGCGGAATTAGTATTAGAGCGAGCACAAAGACTGGTTGAAGCCAAAAAAGATGTGGTTATTTTATTGGATAGTATCACCCGCTTAGCCAGAGCATACAACCTTGTGATTCCGCCAAGTGGAAGAACGCTTTCTGGTGGTATTGATCCTGCAGCCTTTCATCGTCCTAAGCGTTTCTTTGGAGCGGCAAGGAACATCGAAGAAGGGGGTAGTCTGACGATTTTAGCAACTGCATTAATTGAGACTGGTTCGCGTATGGATGATGTCATTTACGAGGAATTTAAAGGTACAGGAAATATGGAATTGCACCTTGACCGCAAATTAGCAGAACGGAGAATCTTCCCAGCCATCGATATCAAACGTTCTGGTACAAGAAGAGAGGAATTGCTTCTCACGAAGGAAGAATTAGATAAACTATGGCTGATTCGCAAAACAATGAGTGATAATCCTGATTTTATCGAGATCTTCTTAAAAAAATTAAAGAATACAAAAAATAATGCAGAACTTATTTCAATTATTGATCCCCAGAAAGGGCTTAAAAATTAATCAATTCGTGAATGAAGAAAAGTTGGATAATAAATATTCAGGAAAATAGATTGGATCTTTTTACTATTTACGAAACTCCTTGCAACTGATATTTTTTCTATGCTATAATCGTTTCATGTGTGATAACTCTGTTTCGAAAATGAATCAGGGCAGAAAGAGGTGAACAAAATGAAAGCAGGAATTCATCCAAATTACAAAATTACAACTGTAACTTGTGCATGTGGCAATACCTTTGAAACAGGTTCAGTAAAAGAGAATCTCCGTGTAGAGATTTGTTCTGAGTGCCATCCATTCTTCACAGGCAAACAAAAATTTGTGGATGCAGGTGGCCGTGTAGATAAATTTAAGAGAAAATACAATATGAAATAATGTTAAAAATAACAGGCGAGCCAACGTGCTTGCCTGTTTTACTCTTGTCTTAAAATAGGTTTGTATATTCCATCGCGCACCGTTGTCCTTGTATTTCTTTTGAGCGATAACGAAACAGCTTTAGAACATATAAGCCATTTCAGGTTTTGTAAGAGAGATAAATAAGAAATGAATGGTTGAGGAGAAGATTTCATAATGTTTTTTTATAAAAGGGAAGGATGGATTGAATATATTTGTGGCAGTATGTTTTCAGGGAAAAGCGAGGAATTGATTCGCCGAATTAAACGGGCGAAATACGCCAAACAAAAAGTGCAAGTTTTTAAACCAATGATTGACAATCGCTATAGTGAAGTAGCAGTGGTATCTCATAATGGCAATCAAGAAGAAGCAGAACCGATTCATTATTCATCCGAGATCTTGAAGAAGGTAAAAGACGATACAGATGTTGTTGCCATTGATGAAGTTCAGTTTTTTGATATGGGAATTGTACAGGTTTGTGAAGAGTTAGCAAACCGTGGAATCCGTGTCATTTGTGCAGGTTTAGACTTAGATTTTCGCGGAGAACCGTTTGGCCCATCACCGTTATTATTAGCGAAAGCTGAGCTTGTCACAAAACTGCAAGCCATCTGTGTAAAATGTGGAAATCCAGCTACACGTACTCAACGTCTCATCGATGGTAAGCCTGCTCATTATCATGATCCAGTGATTATGGTGGGAGCCTCTGAAAGATATGAAGCGCGTTGCCGACATTGCCATGAAGTTCCGGGTAAGGAATAAAATAATAAAATGATTTCACCTCTTTTAGGGCAATCTAACCCTTAGGAGGTGAATGATTTGCAAACACGCAAAATTTTCTTATTTGTAATCGCAACTCTATTAGTATTAGGATTAGTTGGATGTAATACAAATAAGCCATTGACTCAAAGTTATAACGATCGTAATGTTCGCCCTTACAATTATGATGGAACCAGAAATTATGGTACTTATAATGAGGGGGCCCCATATTATGGCGCACCAAATTACGCGCCGAACTATAACCGAGTAACTCCTTATAATGGAGCCACACCCTATGCCAACTACGACAACAGATTCCGTAATAATGTGAATGCAGAAGCTGATCGATTGGCAGATATTGCTGCTCGTGTAAATGGAGTTCACGATGCAACGGTTGTCATCGCAGGTGGAAATGTTTATGTAGGAATTAATCTAAATGATCGTATCCAAACCGGTCCTCAATCGGATGCAGTGGAACGAAATGTATATCATGCAGTGAAAAAAGCTGCGCCTCATTATAATGTGTATATTACCTCTGATGCTGACCTTTTAGGAAGATTGCGTAATATCGGCGATGGAATTCGTAATGGAACTCCAATCGATCGTTTCCAAACGGATATGCGTGATTTTAACACTCGTTTTCGAACCTATACACGCTAACGTCAATATAAAATCCCTTTAGCAGGTGCTAAAGGGATTTTTTAAAATATACGGACAACGGAGCGCGTTAGAATATACATACCTTTTCTAAAGGAGAAATGGGTATGAGTAAAATTATTGTGGGAGAAAAAATAACCTCTTCATCCAGATAACGGAATTTCTGTTGTCTGGATGAGGAGGACACTAAGCGTAAGCA